>CAYJHK010000027.1:0-14212 GCA_964369515.1 uncultured Desulfovibrionaceae bacterium | reverse complement strand
ATTGACTAACGTCAACGCTCCAAAGACCTTGCGCAATGAATTGCGCAGAGGTCTTCTATCTTATAGCAATTCCACTTGGAATTGCTATGTTGACTGCGAAAGCAGGCGACCGCCGCTGAGGCGCAAGTGCAATTTACTTGCACGTTTAGCGCCGAAGCGAAGCGTGCCTTTAAGAGCTTGGCATTGCAAATGTCAAGCGGAACTGCTATAAGATGTCTGCAAAATTCAAAAAGGCATGGATTGCTTCGTCGCTTCGCTCCTCGCAATGACTTGATATTATAACGAAAGTCATTGTGAGCGCAGCGAATCAGTCCATGTTTTTTCAATTTTATGAATTGCGCAGAGGTCTCATCTTTTACATTGCGTTATAACAAATGGCAATGTTTTTGCTGTAAATTTACGGCTTTCCATAAGGTCAATGGCACCGTTGATGTTGTATTTAACCGTGATGACATCGACACCGATTTGTTTTAGCAGCTGTTCTTCCTTGGCGAAGTCGGCGGCCTTGAATGTCTTCACCCCCAAGGCGAAATCTTCAAGAAAGTTAATAAATCCATATTCTCCTGCATAAAGCACATCGAGGGTGAAACCTTTAAAGCGTATGCTCAATTTTGTGTCGCCGCACGTTCCTTCCTTCCAAGAGAATACTTGCGAGGCAGGACTATTATAATTGATAAGGTCTTGTTTTTGTTGGGTACATTGCAAAGAAAGATCCACCGCATAGGGTATTTCTGTTGCGTTATCATTAACATCTATGGGCAATGCACTGATATTTATGGAGTATTCTTTAAGTGCCGGCCGAAATTCTTGTATTCCCGTGTTAATAAATGCCAAAAATTCATTGGTGAAGGGGATGGAGTGCCCATTGACTTTTGCCGGATGATAGCCGTTGATGGCACCCTGCAAGAAGGAGCCCAAGGTGTCCACCGTAAAACGTCGCACCAGACCTTCTTTTTCGGCAAACAAACTTTGCTGCAATTGACTTGGAACCAGACGCCCGGCCTCAGGGAGTATGTCCCCTTCCCACAGGGTTTGAATTTGGCAAGCGGCTTGATTTATAAGCATTGCTGTGAAAAAACGTACAGGTCCCTTTGTGAGAGCCGTGACGGGTGAATCCACGTCGGGCATTGGATTTACTTCAGCATTCATGGCTTTTGCCGCCGCTATGGACACATTTAAGGGCGATTGCAGAGCTTGAGGATTTTTTTCACTGGGGAAAGATTCTTTCAAGGTATTAAAAGCCGTTGCTGTTGTGCCGGAGGCGACGGTGAGCGGTTTTAATGACTCAAGGTATACCTTCATTTCTGTTGCCAAGCCTTGACCAAGCAGCTCACGTTTGCGTATGTCGGCATTGAAGTTTGTGCTGGTTTTGGTGACAAATTTTTGTGTTTGGAGTTGTAAATCTTCTATGAGGGTTGGCTGGTGTTGCTGACTTGTTTCGGTAACAATTTCAATGGCACGCACCACAACATCCATATTATCCATCCACACGGGGACCGTGGCCAAATAGGGGCGAATAACGTCAAGTTCGGCACGCATACGGATAAGAATATCAAAAAACGGGTTATGCTCCGAGCCCATGTTAAAAGCAGCGTAGGAAGAATTGGGCAGCACAGCGATTTCTTCGGCTTTTTGGGCAAATTCCAGCGCAAATCTCTTCCATGCATTGGCATATTGTAGCGAATATTTATTTAAAAACTCGTGTGAAAGGTGGGCGGAGTTGTCGCTTAAAATCAGGTTTATATTGTTTAAATAATCCAAGGTCACCCTTAGGCCTTCGCCGGTGTAGACAGGGTCAAGTGTTATTTTTTTTATGCCGTGTTCGGTGGCTTCCGGCCAGAAATCGGCACCGGTGACCTTGGGTAAATTGGACAAGGTGCTTGCACGGTGTAAAACCCAATCAAGGGAAAGATCGCTGATTTTAGGCAGCGATGCCAAGGTTGCCTTAATATTATCCAGATATCGTTTGGTAAATGCTTCGTCAAGTTCCAAGGTGGAAATCCTGCGTGTTATGCTGTAAGCCAGAGCCGGAGCAAGATAGGGTAAGTCTTTTATACCAAGGGCTTCCATCATAGTTTGGGGCATGGCCGGAATTTTTAAGAGTTCTTCAAAGGGCTTGTGCTGCACCGTTGCGCCGTAAATTAAGTCATATAGCCAAATAAGACTTGAAATATATGTAAAATATTCGGCGCTTTGTGTGTTTTCCTTTATGGAGTTTTGCTTGCTTCTCAGGTGGTCAAATATGAGCACCAATACGGTTTTACCGAACTCGTCACCAAGAGCTGTTTTGTATTGTTTATAGGCCTCAGTTCCTTGCGAAAAGCCAATGGAATTGCTGATATACGCTCTGGTTGTTAGCAGTTCTTTTTCTATTTTTGCTTCGCTACGAAAGCGAGTTTCAAAGTTTGTGATGGTTTGGGACATGGTGTTGTGGCTGGTGACAAGTGTTTGTTTTGGCATGGACTCCAGAACTGTCACCGTGAAATTATAGCAATAGCTGAACAGAGCACCAAGGCCAAGGGTAACGCATAAAAAAACCGTGTAGGAAAGGGTGCGGATGGAGGTTTTCCAGCGCAAATATTCGGCAATGGGGTAAGGGAGTGCTCTGTCGGCAGGGAGGATTTTTTTGTAAAAATCGTGCAAAAAGACGCCGCCAACAGCTTCTTGGGTGCTCATTGCGCCCTTGATAATGTGTTTAAGCGAGGAGAATGAACTACTTTTTTGTTCGGCGTTACGCAAAGCGCTTGAAAAAAATATTCCGCGCAGCACCGGTGGTTCTTGATAGGGGTTTGGCACGAAGATTTCTTTGGCATATGTTTTGAGCGATGGAAGCATGGCTCTGAATTCTTCAAATGCAAGCAGCTGAAAAGGTGTGTATTCTTGAGGGAAAGGGTGACTTAAATTGTCTTTTTTGCCATAGAGACAAAACGAGCGCACATATTCTAAAAGATCGTGCATGGCGTTGTCTATTTTCACATCCACGGGGAGTAGATTTTTCTTGGCTGATTCTTGAATGAGCGTACCCATGCCTTGCTTACGCATTTCAAAGGGGAGATGCTCTAAAAGTTGTCCCATGCCGGGGAGCATATCAATTTTACTGATCATGAGGTAGACGGGAAAGGTGGCGCCCAAGGTGCGCATAATTTGGTCGATGCGCATACGCAAGTATCGTGCTTCATTGACAAGATGTGCACCTTCACCATAAAGAGTTTTGGCAGATATTAAGAGCACCAGTCCGTTGAGCGGTTCTTTACGGCGGTATTTGGCGAGATTGCTTAAGAAAACTTCCCATTCTTCATTGTCAACAATATCATTTTCCGGAATGGAATAGCGACCGGCTGTATCCATAATAATAGCATCGTTAAAGAAATACCAGTTACAGTTACGAGTGCTGACTGAGTTTCCTTCGGAGCCGACGTCGGTTTGCATGGCACGCAGGCCGGCAAACTCAATGGAAGATGATTTACCGGAGCCGGTTTTCCCCATAACCATATACCACGGTAAGGCGTAAAGTGGGTTTCCCATGCGCCCCAAATATGTGGAGCGTATAATGGAGACGGCACGGTCCCAACGATTTTTAATAAGATTACTGTCGGCTTGGCTTGTGGGTATGGTTACAGATTCAAGGGAGACTACACTTTTTATTTGCGCATGTCGCCTTCTAAAGGTCAGCACTCGGCGAATTAAGACATAGAGTAGTACAAGGGTAATCAGTCCTCCTCCAATGCCAAACATAACCGTTTTGGATAGGCTAAAATATAAACCGCCAAAATAAATTATTCCGGCAATAAATATTATGAGTATAAGCCACAAAAGAACACGAAAGAAAATTTTAAAAAACGCACCCATTAGGACTGTACTCCTTGTAAGAAAGTACTTAAGAGACTGTCGAGTCTTTGATCAAGTATAAAATAAAAAACAATGACGCCAACGGCAGGAATCAGCCAGAGAATATAATCGAGGACATCAAATTTCTTCAGCAGTTTCTTATATTTTTTGGGCTTACGTTTTTCTGCGGTTTTCTGTGGCACAAAAAAGAACATGCGGTGTAAATTGTGGTTGACTGTGGGGACAACCATGCCTATTTTTTGTAAATAACTTTCGATTACTTCCGGCTGGTTATAGTACATACCTTCAAAACCTTGATTGAGGCAAAGGGCATATACTTCAAGGACGGCAATGAGGGAATGAGATTTTTTTCCGCCGCTCAAGGGAGCGTGCGCGTCTTCCGTGTCATCTTCCGTATTATTTTCTGCGGTCTTTTTCCCGTCAAAATTTTTTTCTTCTGCATTAAGGGTCAAGGTTCGAGCGGTGGGTTCCTGCATTTTCGGTAGGGCTTCTTCTGCGCTTGCTTCAAGTAAATTATCTAAAATACTGAAGAAAAATTCACCGGCGATGGCGGTGCTATGGCGCAAATATTGCAAGGGCGATTTCATCCACTCAAGCCGTCCTTGCCATGTGGATGAAGAAAGTAAAATTTCGTCAATAAAGGCCGAAGCGGCAAAATCCGCAATTTTTATGTGTTCCTTGGGCATCCCTTCCATGGTTGCGGCTCTATTAGCCAAATCCATGAGCGACATGATTTTTTGGCGCAGGGCAATGGTGGCTTGTGGCTCATCGCTTGTGTTGTACGTATCATGCATATGCAAGTTATATTCTTCGCCTGTGTCTGCCCCTTGCCTTTGTGCATATTTTTGCGGCATGGCAAAAAGCATGGCCGTGAGTATGGCTTCATTAAAAAAATCTGAGCGCATAGCTTATTGTCCTGTGGCTACAAATTTGATGATGGCATCTTCCGGTGCGCCTTCCCAAAAAATACTGATGGTGTTTTGGTCATTAATGTTTTGCCAAAGGGCATTGCTTGTGTCCAAAAGGTACCAAGCGACCTTGGGGTTTTTTATAAAGCCGGGCGGTGGCGGCGTTTTTGTGAGCTGTATGCCGGAAACGGCCTTGGCTGTAATGACGTGCAAGCGGTCTTTTGCGCCCACTTTTGCAAGAAATGGGAGGTGATCGGCCAAATTTTCGCTCATTTCATTGGTGTAGACGTTCAGCCAATAACGCCCTTGAGACACAATGAAATCTTCGGGAATGTGGGCTGTAAAGTAGGGGGCATCCGGTAGAAGTTCAATGATTTTAGAGCTTTCAATGCCAAGATTGTTTATCAAACGGGTGATCAAGTCGCAAATAATCGGAAAACAAGTGTTTAATTGTTCATGATTGTATTCTGGGATGCCTTCGCTTTGTCCGGTGCTGCGCCCAAGGCAATCCATATCTGCGTAAAATGATGAGAGCTCACCGGCTAAAATGCGTAACTGCCCGTACACATGCCAAGGGTGTGTATTTGTTTGTGCTTGCAGGTGGGTCAAGATGGGAATGTGGCGATTAAGTATGCCAAGTGCTGTGAAATTAAGCATAAAACGCATATCAGGATTATCAGCCGCCACATTGCTCTTATAGCCCACAAGTCTACTTGCGCACGAAAGCGCCGTGTCCCGCAATTCTTGCAAGAGTTGCATAAAGTATGGATGGGCATCGATGCACATGAGAGGCGGCAAAAAGTGTATGTTGCGCTCAACATTTTCACCAACTCTGGTAAATTGCGCAATGGGCAAGCATTCAAAATTTGTATGGCGTTCAAGGTCGATGTCACGGATGAGCATGGGCGCATAAGCAAGGCGTTGCACCGGAGTTGGGGCGGCATTGGAATACATATCGGGCAGAGAATCGGGTTTTTCTGTATACGTAAAGCGAGTGTGTTGTGCTTGTGACTGCAAGCTGGCATTATTTCCACTGCTTTTATTCAGAGCCAGCCCCACATATAATGTACCGGTTTTGTCGGGCAAAGGCCATTCGCTGTCCAGTGCAATGGGGGGTAACAGCGTATCAAGAGGGGTGTTGACGATGGCACCGCTGGGAAAAATGGCCTCAAAACGTTCAATGTTTATGGAGTGAGTATTGTCGCTGCCGGCAAAAACAATGCGCCTTACGCCCCAAAAATAGGGAAATCCATAGATACGCAAAACATCTATATGATCGTGGTTCTTTGCATCCAAGGCTTGAAAATGTTGAGGATGAAGAAAGAGTCCTTGACTCCAGAAAATCGGTCTTTGTCCTTTCACGATTATTACTCCTGCGCTTATTTTTCTGCTTGTTTCTCTGCTCTCTATTTTGCTTTGTCGTCGCTTTGCACTTCTTTTTCTTCTTCTGCTTGCTTGTCAGCGTGCTCGTTTTCTTGCTTGTCGGCGTTCGTGTCGTGTAAATCAGTCTTTTCGTCGGTTTTCTTTATTTTTTTCTTATTCTGCTCGAGTTTATTTCCAATGATTTCATGGTTTTTAAAAAGCAATTCGATGGCTATGGTACCTGCGCTGTACGTTTCTGTGGTGAAAATAAGACCTTCACTGGATTTTACCAAATCCACCTCCCATGTCTTCACCGACTGAGCAGGTGTAGATTTGAAATATCCTCCCACAATGCCAATGAATTTACCATCTTCCACACGATCAAAGACTTCGACTCTCTCTTCGCCCGGCTGAATAAATATTCTTGTGGCATCTTTGACCGATTTATCAAAAACTTCAGCTTTTAATAAGCTTTCTACGCCGTTGGGCTTGCGTGCCAAGTCCAAAAATTGCCCCGGGTCTTCCAATTGGTATATACATACTTGCAGGCTGTGCGCCTTGGAGTCATACCAATTAAGATCTTTTGTGGCCTTAAGACGGAGCGTGACGCCATTTTTTGCTCGAGGCCAAAGAACAAGATCCGGATCCTCTGCAATTTTTGCAGGCTGCGGCGGTGGTGTACCCCCACAGCCTGTCTGTAAAATACAACAAAGCAGCACAAAGCAAAAGGCAAAAAACAACCTTTGAGAAATTGGCTTTTGCGATAGGCTGTTAAGGAGGACTAGGCTTTGGCTGTAACTGGACAAATTGTGTTGAATAGTATATTGTATCATGTATGAGTACTCGTAGTATATGTCTTTTTCGGTGTTGGGCTACTTTTTTTTCTTTACTTTTACTGTTGCCGAATCTTGTTTGCGCCGAGCTGATTATACGTGATATACCGCTCAATCGTCTGCCCGAATGGCAAAAGCGTGAAATGCTCATTTTGCAAAACCAACACAAAGATATTACACCACTTCCCATCTTAAGTACAGTACAATTAAACACCGGTCTTTGGGCGAAAAATTCCTTGCGAGTTCGGGTGGCGGCGGGCGAAATTCCCCATGGGTGGCTGAAAATCATCCGAAAAGCGAGTAAACTTTACAATGTTCCGGAAGCCTTGATTGCCGCCGTTATCCGTGCCGAGTCAAATTTTAATGCCAAAGCCGTCTCACCCATGGGTGCCAAGGGTGCCATGCAGATAATGCCAAGTACGGGCAGCTATTTTGGGTTGGTCAATTTTTTTGATGCCGAGGCTAATGTCAAGGTGGGGACTGAATATTTAGCGCAATTATTGCAAGAGTTTTCCGGATTGCACCTTGCACTTGCCGCATATAATGCCGGCCCGCAAAGGGTACGAGATTTCAAAGGCGTTCCGCCGTATAAGGAAACGCAAAATTATGTAAGGCAAGTGATAGATTTTTATGAGGATTATCGCCGGCAGCGTTGATTGCCGTTAAAGCGCAAGTGGGTAGTGCTGCACGCAGTGGTTGGTACGTTCAAAAATTTAGCGCACTTTTGCAGCTAACTACAGTGCGCTCAAAAAGTGCCTGCTCTGCGAAAGTTACAAGGAAAAATTCAAACGCAAGATGCGAAGTGTATACAGACATACATGAGCATTTTGCGTTTGAAATTTTGACGCCGTAGCTGGTGCTTTTTCAACGCACTGCCACAAATCAGCCCATACATTGGAACGTCTTTTTCGTAGCCTTGCACACCGGACAATGCCATGTGTCGTTGGGTAAGTCTTCAAATTTAGTACCCTTAGCGATCTTTCCACGCTTATCCCCACGATCGGGATCGTACACAAAACCGCAATTGGCAACTTGACATCTCCACATATCTTTTGGCTCTGACATGGCATTCACCTCATGTAATAGTTGTTGATGGAAAATTCGTCGACATACTCCAAGTTTTGTCATTCCAAGCTTTTAAGTTCACTAATCAGTGCAAAAAACTTTTCCGGCCAAATCTCATGCTGTACATAACTGAACCGGCGTGTTTTAAGAAAAGGTATTAATATTTTCATAGTTACCAAGTTTAGTTATCTGTTTTCCTATTGCAGCGTGCACAAATCCCGTCGTACTCAATGCGTGCAGCGGTGAGGCTAAAGCCCTCTACTGATATGCCCTTGATGGACGGTGCTTCTTGTGGATGTAAAACATCGCCGACGCAACCGCAAATTGTGCAGCGTACATGCTGATGCCATGAAGTGTCGGCATCAAAGCGTTTGGTGTTACCGGCAGATTCTAGTTTAAGTATTTCACCAGTTTCTGCTAAAAACTCTAAATTCCGATACACAGTACCCAGGCTGATGCGTGGCATTTTTTTGCGAACTATGCCGTATAGTTCATCGGCCGTGGGGTGTGATTTTACTTTGCGCAACTCTTCTAAAATTATAGCACGTTGCCTTGTCATTCGAACTTGACTCACCTGAAACTCCTCCATTTCGATAATCGTTATCATTAGTGGTGGTGTAGGTCAATAAAAAAATGGCTTTCAATTCAATTTTTTTGGTGGCAATATTTAGTCGAAGCTGAAAACCACATGAAAATGCGTTTTTCAGCTTCGACTAATTGATTTGCACATATGTTTACTCAGCGTATTTTTTTGACATAAGTTATGAGATGCTGTAGAAGAAAAATTGGAGGCATTATGAAATCTTTTTTTCAAGGTAAGATTGACGTATTTTGCGCTTTGTATGCCGTGTTGAACGGATTGAAAGTGACGCATCGCATTCGTGCTCTGCAAGCACGTGATATATTCCATGAAACCCTCTTGGGGCTTGCGCAAAATCCACAAATATTCAAAGCTGTACTCGAGCAAAAAACCGACTATATAAGCATTGTGGATGCTATGTTGAATATTCAATGCCGCAAGCGTTCACTCATTGTGGAACGTCCTTTTGAAGGAACGGCGCATATGCCGCCAAGTCCCGACGAAGTGTGGGAAAAAATCAGCAAGTGGCTAACACCAAATTCTTTTAATTCAAGTCAGCAAGTGCCGCCGGATATGCCGCATGATATGGCAAAAAATATTTTGGGGCGTGCCATGGTGTTTCGATTTTTGCGCTACCATGACCCTGCTGCCGAACCGCTCAATCGTCACTGGACAACAGCCTATCATATGAAGGACGATGTGCTGTATTTTTTTGACTGTAGCCTTGAAGAAAGTGCTATTTATTCTATAAAAAAAGGGGGATTTGTCACAAAACCAAAGGATATAAGCGCAAATTGCCTCATTTGTATCGAACCTCATTCCATACGTTTTATGGCTCCATGTTCGTCTCGCATGAATATTGTAACTTCCCATTAGCTTTGTATGGCGTACACGTGATTCCGAATGTGTTAATAATTCTCATTAACATATAAAAATTTCTTGGCTGCTTGAGTTTTCCAGCGACTATAAAGGTTATTTTTACAACAACTTATTCTAAAATTGGATTTTTTTTGCCGCAGGCCGTGCTTTTGATAATCTGCGGTAGCAGATTTTCAAAAGGTACGGGTTGCTGCTAATAATTACTGCTAATACATTCAGAATCACGTGAAGTATATGGAACATTAGCTCAAAACAGCCTTAAGCTTTGTACTTTTTTGCCGATAAGTCCTTTATGCACTAATGATGTCAGTTACTTGCGCCAAGTATATTTTTTGCACAGTTTTTGCATTATTTTTGCCAAATAGAAATTATTACGTTTTTTTGCATACACTGGGCAAAAGTTTCCATATGAGGGTAGTATTATGTCAAATACCATATCAGGTGGCATATCGTTTTCAGGCATAGGCAGCGGCACAGACTTTGCCGCAATGATTGAACAATTACGAGAAGTTGAGTCATTCAAACTTTATGGTTTAGAAGATTCTCGTGAAAAAGCCAATGAAAGCTATGAAGCGTATCTTGAGTTAATTGATACGGTTACTGAAGCTAAAGAGGCACTCAATCTATTAAACAGTCCATCGAAATTCTTGACAAAGATAGCTTCCAGTAGCAATGAGGCCATGCTTGGCGTTGAGGCTACATCCGAAGCCGTAGACGGTACGCATAAAATTCAAGTGACGCAGCTGGCAAGTAATGCCATTTGGGCCAATAAAAACACCTTTGCCGAAAAAACCTCTTCCATAAATACAACGGCGACGGCGCAAGACTTTTCCTATACCTACATGGGTGAGACACGTACCTTGAGTGTGCAGCCGGGGACTACGCTGGAAAGTTTTGTGAATATGGTCAATAATGATCGCTCAAATCCCGGTGTTAAATTGAGTATCGTGAAAACCGGCGATGGTTATTCATTTCAAGCCAGTGGTAAGGATTCCGGTGCCGATGCTACTTTAGAAATTCATGCTTCCGGGCTTGCGGGCTTAAGTGGCGAAGGGGCCATTTGGCGCAGTACGTCAGCGGTGGATATTGCTACGCCGCTCAATGCCGGCGAGACCATTAATCAGTATTCATATACCATAAAATTAAATGATTCTACGGAATTTGTAACTGATAAAATTAATGGCGATGCCAGCCAGCAAAAAATTGTAGATAAGATTAATGCGAAGTATCAAGATAAATACAGCACAACTGACGAGATTGCCTTTTTGGTCGATGGGGTTATGACCATTTCCAATTTACAGGAAATAACAACCAATACCTTTCCTGCTGACGGTTCCGCTTCGTCAAGCACGAGTACCAGCATAACTCCCACCACAAGCTTTAGTATTGCCGGTGATTTGACCGCAACGATTACCGGAGCTGCTATTTATACCTTTGAAAACTCCAGAGGCGAGGAGGTCAAGGTTGAATTTACGGAAGATCATACTCAAAAAGATATTTTAAATGAGCTGAATGAAAGAGGTTATACCGTCGAAGCCAAGACGGAAAGCGATGTCACCTCCGGTACCATTAAGGGCATTACGAACATGCAGGAATTCCTGGATCTTGCTACTTCCGGAACTGCTACGTCCTCCACCACATGGCCGGATTATACAAAGACTATTGACGTTAATGCTGCGGTGCAGGACGGTGTTGTACCGGCAAGTATGACTTGGACCTTTGTACGTGAGGACGGAAGTCGGCTAGATGTTGACGTTGACAGTAGTGAGTCCATTTCGCAGGCTTTGCAAGGTACAGGTATTAGCTATAGTCAGGACGACGAAGGGCGACTTATTTTTGAAAATGTCTCTGCCATAGAGGGGGTTCCGGCAGCTGTTGGGCTTAGCGGTGCCTTGTCCGGCTCCAACGCATGGGAAGTGCAGGCAGCTCAAGATGCCATCTTCAAAGTGGACAACTGGCCGCAAGAAATCACCTCCAGTACCAATGAAGTAAAGGATGTCATCGAAGGCGTGACCATGACTTTGCGTGATGTGGGTACGGCACAATTTACCGTGGCTTCCGACGTGGATTCGGTGAAGGATAATATTCAGGCATCACTGGATGCCATCAATTCCGTGCTCAAAAAAATTCAGGATTTAACGGCTGTTACGGAAGAGATTTCCTCAACATATACAGAGTCAGGTACTGAAGAAGGGACAATGCAAGGTTCTGCTCTTACAGGCGATTATAGCATTAACCTTTTTTCCAGTCGCTTAAAAGCTGCCATCGGTGACCAACCTCCCGGATTTTTGCCCATGGATCCCGATGATTTCTTTGCCGGAGATTTTGTTTCCGCATTGTCGCAAATAGGCATTAAAGTGTCTGCCGAGGTGGATTCACCGGACTTTGGGCTTTTTGTCATTGCACCCTATGGTTCTACCGATGAAATTCAAGCTCTTGACCAAGCCCTTTTCGATGATGCCATTGCCAATCATCTTGACGATGTCATAGCCTTTTTTTCCAATTCCGAAGTGGGAAGATCAAGTTCAGCGGACTTTCGCTACAGCAACCATGTGGTGGGTTTGACGCAGCCGGGAACCTATGATGTGACTTATGAGGTGTCCGGCGGAGCCGTTGTTCCCAATTCGGTGTATATAAACGGCGAATTAGCCTCATTGACCGATGCGACCACAAATACCTATACGGCCGGTTCAACTGCCGGAGATGCCGGTGGTATTTCCATCGTAATTGATAATTTAAGTAGCAATGGTACCGTTACGGGTTCTGTTTCGATTCAACAGGGAAAAGTCAATCAAATGATAGAATTTTTCGAAGCCGAATTGAAATATATTGCGCCAACGGTGGGCGACCCGACTTTGGGCGAAGAAAACGGCGGCCTTATGATCGCCAAGGAAAGTTATGCGGATATGATTCAGTCGTTTGACGATCAAATCACCGAAGAAATGGAGCGTTTAGACCGTTGGGAATATACCCAAAAGTTAAAATATGCGCGCCTTGACACTTTGCTTGGCTCATACAGCGGACAGATGGAAATACTCACACAACAAATTTCACAGCTTAGCTCTTAAGTTTTTGTTGTAAGTACCGATGAATTTTCTTGGGTAAAATTAAATTTAAAC
This sequence comes from uncultured Desulfovibrionaceae bacterium, assembly GCA_964369515.1. Classification (GTDB taxonomy): domain Bacteria; phylum Desulfobacterota; class Desulfovibrionia; order Desulfovibrionales; family Desulfovibrionaceae; genus CAYJAD01. Next base: position 1,617 of record CAYJHK010000027.1, on the reverse strand, counting down.
CATAGAGGACATTATGAACAAGGCAGCGCAAGCCTATTTCCAGACTAAGGTAAATACTACCGATCAAGGGCAACTCTTGCTCTTGCTCTATGACGGCGCACTGAAGTTTTTACAGCAAGCACGAGAAAAAATGCTTGTAAACGACTATGCAGCCAAGGGTATTTTGATTTCGAAAGTTATTGATATTATAAATGAATTAACCAACACACTCAACCTAGAAAAGGGTGGTTCGTTGGCAGAAAACCTAAATAACTTGTATTTTCTCTGTACCACAAGACTTTTGCAGGCAAATTTGAAAATGAGTGTGGAGCAATTGGACAATGTGGCCAGTATCTTGTCCGGTTTGCGTTCAGCTTATGCAGAAATCATCGAAACACCGGAAGCACGTAAGGTTTCGGCGCAAATTTCGGCAAAACTGAATGTGGATGCCTCTGTAACGCAACGTGCAGCCATTCAAACCAAGCAAACTGCCACACCTACAACGCTTGGGAAAATGCAAGCACGCAATGCCTACGGCGCCATGCAAAGAAGCGCACAGCCCATGCAGACTCCGCAAACAGCACCGGCAAGCGACGCCGCTCTGCCCGGTGTGAATAATCAGGAAAATCTGATGGCATCGGCGCAAGCTCCTGTGCAGAACGTAACGCCGCAGACACAAGATTTACAGCAAGACACTGCACAAGTGGCGAAATCTGCCGCCATTCCCTTTACTCAAAGCGTAGCTCCGGCTGCGCAGGTGGCTGAAGGTGTAGCTCAAAACAAAACGCAAGCACCTGTTGCAAGCGCAGCTACCACAGCAACTACAGCGCCTACAACATCTGCGCCACCCACAACGTCCGCAAAGCCGGCAACAAAGACAGGCTTCGGCGTTTCGGGCTTTCCCTATCCCAAGGCCTTTGGTAAATAAGTTTTAATTTTCAATATTTTATAATTAAAAAGCCCTGTGCAGTGCGCAGGGCTTTTTAATGAGTATTTCCTTAGAGCTTGTCCGTAAATAAATGTAGCGTGAGGCGAGTACAAGGAAAAGTGGCATTTGGTACTGTCCAGTATTTTTCGCACATTTTTCTACAAGCCTTCAGTGGTAAGCAAAGCTAGCCGCTGGCGCTGAACTTGCGAGCGACACCCCACATAAATGTCGCGGCTGCAAGTTCCGTGACAGCGGCGGTCATTCCTCCGTATTTTTCTCCATTCTCATATAGCGCTCTGTGCCCCATTTACTTGTCGCCATGCTTCTTAAACGGGCAGCCACAAGCATTAGAGCCGAGTTGCCGTCCGGAAAGTTGCCAACGACCTTTATCCTCCTCCGTATTTCACGATTTATCCGTTCCAATGGATTGTTAGTTCGTATATGCCGCCAATGCTCGGATGGGAAGGCATAGTAGCTCAATGTCTCGTGCATTCCCGTCTCCACAAGCGATGCTGCTTTACCCAGTTTCATGGAGTTTAACTTGTCGGCAATATTGTGTATTTTTTCTTCTGCCGATGTGCGATCTTCTTGAGCGTGAACCGCTTTTAACATACGCGCAACCTCTTTCGATTTCCCTTTGGGCACAAGGCTGCTGAGGGTACTGTCCAGTATTTTTCGCACATTTTTCTACAAGCCTTCAGTGGTAAGTA
>CAYJHK010000026.1:0-14263 GCA_964369515.1 uncultured Desulfovibrionaceae bacterium | reverse complement strand
GCAAAAGTTCCCCTTCCCCCCTCAAGAAAATAATAGATAAGTGCTTCCTTAAAATTCTAAAATTCCAATTCTCTAATGACCGCTAATGTTTGTTCCAGATGCGCATCGCTGTGTTCAAAGCTGAGCATCCCGGCCTCAAAGGAAGCCGGCGCAATGTATATGCCCTTGCTACGTAAGGCTTTATAAAAACGAGTGAACTTCGCTGAATCACTGCGTTTTACAGCATCAAAGTCCCAGACCTCTTCTTCAGTGAAAAATGGGCAGAACATGGGGCCAAGGGCGGGTACACGCACGCTATGTCCTTTTTTACGGAGAATACTTTGCATTTCCTCAGCAAAGGCTGCGGTGCGCTGAGATAGGCTTGCATAATCACAAGTGAGTAGGGTTTTTATGGTTGCAAGCCCGGCTGCCATGGCGAGGGGATTGCCGGACAGCGTGCCGGCTTGATATACGTCTCCGCAAGGGGCAATACGTTGCATATATTCTTTTTTTCCGCCATATGCGCCCACGGGCAAGCCGCCACCGATGATTTTCCCAAGAGTGGTCAGATCGGGTGTGATTCCAAAATATTCTTGCGCACCGCCAAAGCTTAGGCGAAAGCCGGTGATGACCTCATCAAAAATAAGCAAGGCTCCGTACTCTGTGCATAGTTCACGAAGGCCTTCCAAAAATCCCGGTTTTGGAGGAATCAGCCCCATATTTGCGGCAACAGGTTCGACGATAACCGCCGCAAGATTGCTGCCCTCAGCGGCGAAAAGCGCACGTACCGCTTCTAAATCATTATACTTTGCAAGCAAGGTGTCCGCCACCACCGCCGCCGGAACGCCGGGTGTGCCGGGAATGGAAAATGTCGCCATACCGGAACCGGCAGCCGCCAAGAAAGCATCCGCATGTCCGTGATAACATCCGATAAATTTCAGCACCTTATCTCTACCGGTAACGCCTCTTGCAAGACGTAAAGCACTCATGGTGGCCTCGGTACCAGAATTGACCATGCGCACCATTTCCACCGACGGCAAAGCCATGATTATTTCCTTGGCCAAGTGGATTTCGTCTTCGCAGGGTGCGCCGTAACTGGTGCCTCGCTCTGCGGCCTTGGTTACTGCTTCCGTGACCGCCGGATGTGCGTGTCCTAGAATCATAGGCCCCCACGAAAGTACATAGTCAATGTATGTATTGTCGTCGGCGTCCACAAGCTCGCACCCCTTGGCGTGTTTGATAAAGAGCGGAATACTGTCAACATTTTTACACGCACGGACGGGGCTGTTTACTCCTCCCGGAATAAGAGTTTGCGCTTGTTCAAAAAATTTTTGTGATTGTGTTTCTTGCATAGATTTTCCTTAAAAATAAGTCATGGATGTTTTTTTAAATTCTTGTACGCTTTTGAGAGCTGAATACTCTGTTATTCCTGTAGCTTTTTGCAATGCACTTATGGTTTTTTGGCACTCATCTTCACTGCGCCCATGGATCATGGTAAAAAGAGTGTACGGCCAATCTTCAGCCGAGGACGGTCGAAAGTAGCAATGTGAAATATTGCTAAAGGCAACAGCTACTTCGGCGAAGCTATCGGCCTCTTCTTCCTTAACCACCCACGCCACCATGGCATTAAAATCCCAGCCCGTTTTTTGATGTTTGATGCTGGCACCAAAACGACGTATTGCACCGTCACTTTTAAGTTTTTGTAGCAATTGCAACACGTCTTCTTCGTCGCAACCAACATTTTTTGCTATATCTGCATAGGGCGTTGCTGAATTCGGAAGATCATTTTGGACAAGGCGTAAGATGTCACGCTCTTTTTGTGTGAAATTATGGGGCATAAAAAACTCTTTTGGCAAAAATTAAAATTTTCTATAAATATATCGACATACATATCGTGTGCAAACTATATAACGAACATAGGGGATTAGGCAATAGGAAAACTTGCCCATAGCCTTTTTGAATTATGCAAACATCTTGATGAAGTATACTCTTCCGATGGACATGTATTGTATTTTATTTCTTAGTATTAAAGTATATTTTAATTTTCATTATTTTTTCATTCACCCTAAATGATAGACATTTCCTTAACAAGGGCTTTCAAAAATAAGCTTATTGAGAACTGTTCTTACTTGCTATTTATTTAAAATTAGTATAGAGGTTAAACTCTTAATGCGAGATTATAACAGAGTAATTTTACTCTAGATTTACTACAGGGAAAAATATGTCAAAAAAGAAGTCATCTACAATGTACATAGTGGCACTGGTTCTATTTCTTGGTGGAGCCGGATTTTTGGTTTATTCTGGTCTTTCGGAAAACAGCTTGTATTTCCTTAATGTTTCCGAAGCTCTTGCCGTTGACAGTTCTAAGCTTAAGGCAGCACGGCTTTTTGGTACTGTGGCTGAGCAGGATATTGCCAGAACGAAAGATGGCCTTGGGGTGAGTTTTCGACTGGTGGATGCCGATAATAGTCAGCAAAACCTCTTGGTGCATTTTATAGGTGTTGTGCCGGATACGTTTAAGGCCGGTGCTGAGGTTATTGTGGAAGGTGGAATAAGTAATGATGGGTCATTTAAGGCTAAAACTTTAATGACCAAATGTCCTTCCAAGTATCAAAAGGAAAATCGAAAAACATAATCTACGTTAGCGCATTGTTTATTTTTTCTGAGTTTTAGCATTTTATAGGGTGCATAACTTAGTTGTGCGGATTTTATCTTAGCGCAATATCGCAATACGTTTATGGCGTACCATAATATCTAAATATCGCTAAATCACTTTTTATACACAGAAGATATAAAGCAAAGGAGCTACTACTGCTCATGTGAGTTTTATATATGGAGCACTTATGTATCAATTTGCCTATGCCATGCTAATTACAGCCATGCTTTGCAGCCTTGGTGGAGCCATGTTTTGCGCCATGCTACTTTTTCAAGGACGCTCTGCCGGGCTTGCCATAATAGAAGTGGCGCAAACCATTATGACAGCTGCGCTTATTCTTGCCAGCGCCATGCTTTTACACGCCCTTTATTGGAATGATTTTTCAGTTGTCTACGTGGCGAGCTACACCGACAGAGCTTTACCGATTTTTTATAGATTAACTGCTTTTTGGGCAGGGCAACCGGGTTCTTTGCTCTTTTGGGCGCTCTCGGTGGGCATTGCCGGTACGCTTTTTTCTTATACCGGAGTTTATAAAAATCTTAGTGATGAAACTAAGCTGTGGTTTTGGATATTCTTCCTTGGTATCATGGGATTTTTCGCACTCTTACTCACGAGTTGGAGCAATCCCTTTGTCATACAAAGTCCGGTACCTGCGGACGGAAACGGTTTAAATCCGCTTTTGCAAAATCCGGGCATGATTTTTCATCCTCCATTGCTCTTTTGGGGCTATGGTGGTTTTGCTATCCCAAGCTGCTTGGCGCTTGCACAATGTCTTTCTAATAATGAAAAAACTGAAGGATCGTGGGTAGATGTGGCAAGACCCTTTACGCTCATTGCTTGGTTATTTCTTACAGCGGGCATTATTTTAGGTGCATGGTGGGCGTATATGGAGCTTGGCTGGGGTGGTTACTGGGCTTGGGATCCTGTGGAAAATGCATCGATTATTCCGTGGCTTGTGGGGACAGCGGCTTTGCATACCACCATCATTCAGACAAGGCGCAACAAGCTTTTTCGTGTCAATGTATTTCTTATGGCTTTGACCACAGTATCGTCTTTTTTTGCGACCTATCTTGTGCGCAGTGGAGTTGTGCAATCGGTGCACGCTTTTGGTGACGGCGGTGTGGGAACGCCCTTGCTCATTTTTGTGGTGGTAACTACCTTACTTAGTTTCTCCATTGCAGTAATTGGTTATAATAGCAAGAGATCGCTGGCAGGACTTGACAGTCGTGAAGGAATGCTGGTCTTTACGGCATTGATTTTGTGTACCCTGTCGGTGATTATTTGCATTGGTACGCTTTGGCCAATTATTTCAAAACTTTGGTCGGCGCAATCCCAAGGTCTGGATGCTGCATTCTATAATAAAGTATGCCTACCGTTTTTCGCACTCATTGCAACAGTGTTTGCTTTTTGTCCTTGGCTTGGCTGGAATAATGGCATTCGAGACGGAAAAAAACTGCTTGTGGTGCTGGCGACTTTCATTGTAACCGGTGCAGTGCTGTGGTTCACAGAATATCGTCAACCTGTGGCCTTTATTGCCACGGGGGCTTCGGCTGCAAGTTTGGTTTCTTTAGCCATGCTTTTTATGGAAAAATCCACTTTTAAAAACAAGCCGACACTTGCGGCACATGGGGTACACCTTGGGCTTATCTTGGTGGTTTTGGGGGTAGCCTTTTCCGGCCCATATAAACTTGAAAAAAATATTACGCTCAGCAAGGGTGAAACAGCGCAGGTAGGTGAGTATCAAGTGGGTATGATTGATATGGTTGAAGGCGAAGCGAAGACATATCATTATCTTGAGGCACGTATCCAAGTTACCGATGCCAATAATGTTTTGGTGGGTACTCTCGCTCCACAGATGCGCTTGTATAATAAATTTAATGAAAGACCGTCGTCGGAAGTGGATACGATTTTTAGCCTTGGAAGCGAGCTATATTCATCGCTGCTCAGTCTTGACAGTAGTAGCGGCGAACGCAAGGCTGTCATTAGAATTAGCGTAAACCCCTTGGTTAATTGGTTATGGATAGGCGGAGTTTTCATGTGTGTATTTCCTTTCTTGGGGCTTAGGCGTAAACTTAGAAAGAAGGACGAGTAAATGAAAACTACAACCTTGCAACCGGATATCCTGACAAATTCATGCTCCTAGAATTGAAAAATGTCAGTAAGTTTTTTGCTAAGCGTTGCATCTTTAAGGGTGTTAATGTTGGCATTGAAAATGAGAGTATAACGTTACTCACCGGTGCCAACGGAGCCGGCAAGACAACGCTTATGCGCATCATGGCCGGCTTATCGACTGTCAGTAGCGGTGAAGTGAATTTACATATAGATGACCGTGATTTAGGTTACTTAGGGCATTCTACTTTTATGTATCCGGCCTTGACGGCGGTGGAAAACTTACGATTTTGGGCTGATATCTATGGCTTTAAGCAGGATAAGGGGTCACAGATTGATGATGCGTTAAAGAGGGTGGATTTACTGGCTTTTGGCGAAGAAAAAGCCGGAAATTTTTCCCGTGGTATGGCGCAGCGACTTAATTTGGCACGCATGTTATTGTTAAAACCTAAGCTGTGGTTGCTGGATGAGCCAAGTAGCGGGCTCGATACACGCTCAAGCGAATTGTTACTGGCAGAAGTGCTTAAGGCTAGGGAAGAAGGTGCCGGTATAGTTTGGATAAGTCACGATGTTCATGCTCATCAACAAGTGGCGGACAGAGTCTTGCGTATGGAAAAGGCACGTTTGAGTGTGGTTTAAATGGCATCGCCGTAACGATAAGAAATCTTATGGACTTTATGGTGGCTGCCATATTATTGCGTTGTTGTGATGAACGGATTTAAGTATGATTAGCAAAGGGTTTAGCGTATTTTCTGACGGAATTATGGAAAACCCATGTGGAGTATGTCCATGTTAAGAGCAATACTTGCCTTAATAAAAAAAGATTTACGCTTGGTGCGTGGGCATGGTCTTATTCAGTCGTTACTACTTGGTTTACTTCTGATTTTTATGTTTAGCCTCTCGCAAGAACTAGGTACAACCATGTCGGCTCAGGCGGCGGCCACCATATTTTGGCTGGCTTCAGCTTTTTGTCAAGTGCTTGTATTCAATATGCTTTATGGTCTTGAAGAGGTGAATAATGCACGTCAGGGGCTTTTACTAATGCCCCATCCCTTACAGGTGATTTGGATTGCCAAATCTTGTAGTGGTTTTGTGCTCATTGTGCTGGCACAGCTGATTTTTTTACCGGCGACAATGGTTTTTTTGGGTCAAAGCCTTTCGGAACATTGGCCATTGGCTTTGCTTTGCGTATTTCTGGTCGATGTGGGCATGGCGGCACAAGGTTCGTTGCTGGGGGCTTTGTCGCAAGGGCAGGCTGCTCGAGAGTCGTTGTTAAGTATCATACTTTTTCCATTACTTATCCCGTTGTTGCTGGCAGGTATTTATATGGGAAGTGTAGGCTTTGGCGGTGCTATACTTGACGGTCTTGATGGATTATACAAATGGTTAGGAATAGCAACAGCTTTTAATGCACTTTTTTTGGGCGCAGGGCTTGTGCTTTACGATTTTATGTATGCGGGGGAAGACTAGATGAGATTGGTCCAATTATTAAGCGTGCTTGCCCTAGTTGGAATGCTTGTAAGTCAATGGTTTATTTTTGAATTTGCCCCAATAGAACAGCATATGGGTTTGGTTCAAAAGATTTTTTATATTCATTTGCCTTTGGCTTGGTGGGCATTAATCAGTTTTTTCGTGGTCTTTGTTGCGTCCATTGCCTATCTCAAAAGTCGAAAACCAGCATGGGATAATTTGGCAAAAGCAGCAGCTGAGGTCGGCGTTGTTTTGGCAGGTCTGACCATTGTCACCGGTTCCATTTGGGCAAGACATTCGTGGGGAGTGTGGTGGACATGGGATCCCCGACTGAGTACGGCATTGGTGATGTGGTTTGTCTATACCGGTTACTTAATTTTGCGTGGATTGGATATGCCACGAGAAAAAAATGCTAATATTCGAGCAGTATTAGGGATTATTGCATTTATTGACGTACCGCTGGTTTTTTTGTCGGCAAGGCTTTGGCGTTCCATCCATCCGGCAGTTTTTGCTTCCAAGGGCGGCGGCTTAGACTCGGATATGAAGATAACTGTTTTTGTATGCCTTGGAGCTTTTGGGCTTGTTTTTGCCGTTCTTTTATTGTTGCGTAAAAAACAATTGGAACAAGAGGACAGATTGGCGGAAATGTTTATGCAAAAACACGATGATATGTAATATATAGTAATTTCGGTTGAAATTACTATCTTGACTGCGAGAGCAGTCAAGCACTGCGTAGGCATAAGTGCAATTTATTTGCGCTGTTAAGTGCCGAAGCAAGTGTGCCTTTAAAAAGTTGACATTAGTAATGTCAACTTAAAATACTATAATAAGCGGAGTAAATATGACAGAAATACAATGGGTTTTGAGTGCAAACGTTGTGGTATGGTGTGGAATTTTGGCGTATGTTTTTTTTATTGCAAGATCGCACTGCGCTTTGGAAAAACGTTTGCAACAAAAGGAGATTTTGGATAATGTTTAATTTGAGCGCATCACGTAAAATTATTCTTAGTTTGGTGACACTTGGCGTTGGTATAATGCTTGTCACATCCTTTGTGTCACGTATGGGAAACAATGAGCTTTTTGTAAAAAATAGGTCTTCAAATGCCATGAGCCAAAGCAAAGCCGATGCCCTGGCTGCTGAGATTGGTCAGCACATGGAAGAGCTAAAAAAGGATCCCAAAAATTACTCCACTCTTGTGCATACAGCCGATTTATTAATTCAATCAGAGCAGTGGGAAGCAGCGGAATCTTTTTTGAAGCGTGCCATTGCCATTGACAATGCTAAATCTGAGCCTTATTCTTTATTGGCAGTGGCTTTGCACAATCAAGAAAAAAATCAAGAAGCTGTACAAGCCCTTGAAAAAGAAGTGAGCATGAATAACAGCCCCATTGCTCGCTATAATCTTACCATGCTCTATATTCATTTTCTGGATGATCAGGTGAAAGGGAAAATGCATTTATTAGAGGCGCTTAAATCCTCGGAACTTTCGGAAGAAGTCAGAACATCCTTGGAGGATGAGTTGAAAAAGCTGGAAGAACAGAAAAAAAACGATGCTCCCTCGCTTGAAAAAAGTGTAACAAATCAAAATGTAATCAACGAAACAAATCCGGCTGCGAAAGAAACTCCTTTGCAGTAGCAGGAGTAAACGCTTCCTTGTGCAAATCAACAACTAATTCAATAGGATGCGCTTATGGATATACAAGAACAAATCAAACAGCTTCTGGCTGAGCAAAAAAGATCGAAGTCTTATTTAGAAACTACGAACATGCAAGCTCAACTCAAGTCTGCACATTCTATCAATAATCCTGGTGTTAGGACGTCACAAGAACCTGAGTTTGGTTCTTCAGCCAATGACACAAGGACAGAATTTCAAGACTCAGCAGTCGATGATTATGAATATGATGATTATGACGATGACGATTATGACGACGATGATGATGATGATGACGATTATGATGATGATGATGATGATGATGATGATGATGACGATTATGACGATGACGATTATGACGATGATGATGATGACGATGATGATGATGATGATGATGATGATAAATCTTCAGAAGACAAAAAAGATACAGTAAAGTTTGTAGGATATGTCGTTTTATTTTTGGCTCTTTTAGTGTATTCTAACTTTGAGGATTTGAGTCATACCATTGAAGATTTAAAATCTTCGATATTCGAAAGCATTGATGAAATTTTCTCCTTTGAGACTTCAACAGAAAATGTGAAGACGGGCGAAGAGAATGGTGATGAGGTTGTATGGCTAGACGCCGATGTCGTCATAGCAAAGCTCAAGCAAGCCGTTGACAATAATCCCAATGAAACTGCAACGTGGATAGAGCTTGGTAATGCCTATTATGCAGTGCAAATGTTCAAGGAGGCTGTACATGCTTACACGAAAGCCTTAGAAATAGATCCTGCCAATGTGGCGGTTCTCAGTGATCGTGGAAATATGTATCGAAAATTGCAGAAATATGAATTGGCTTTGGAGAGCTACACTTTAGCATTAAAGCATGATTCCACAAATGAAATTGCTCTTTTAAACTATGGTATTGTTGCATACTATGACTTAAAACGTACTGAGTTAGCTCTTGAGAAGTGGAAAAAGCTTTTATCCTTGAACCCTGATGTCAAAACGTTTGATGGGACTGCGCTAAGCGACCTAATTCGGAACTTGTAATTCATTAAATTTTTAAATGTATAATGCAAATTATAGAGCGGATAAGTGAAGTCATCATTTTTTTTAAGTAAATCATTCAAATTGTAGGCGTATTGGAGGTGGAGATGTCAAAAACATCGTTACGGCAACATGCGCATTTTGACCTACGGACGCCTTTTCTGTGGGGCTTGTTTGCTTTTTATATCATTGTGTTTTCTCCTTTAATTGTGGGAAAAGCTTTAGCCATAGCACCTGTTCAGACCCAGCTTAAATCAGGTTCATTGCCTGTACTTAGGCATATGGAGGCAGTGCTTGACGAGAGCGGTCGCATGGATATACGGCAAATTCAAGGGGAAAGTGTGCAAATGAGATTTGTGCCCTTTGACCCCAAAAAATTCACTGATAAACAAGGTGTTTTGTGGTTGAAGTTAGCTGTTGCACCCCAATATACCGACGCTGCAAACCCTGCCCATGCCTTACTTTTGGATTTGGGGCAAGGCGCAGGCTCTCATCCTAAGCTCTATGCGCTGGAAAACAATCCCAGCAGTGGGGAAATACATTGGGCGGAGCATGAACCGAGTAAGGGAAGTGTGTTTTTGCTTCCCATCATGGATGACGCCACAAATATCATTTATGTTCGCTTAGAAGGCGTACCCGGAATTTGGTTCGCTCCTTACTTGCGCACCCCCCATAATATGGCAACTGCCTATGAACTTTTCGCAAAACCTGCCGCCATTGTAGCACTGATTGTTGTGATGTTGCTATGCCTTTTGCGTGGCTTTACCGAAAGAGGACAGTGGCGTTATTGGGCGGCCTTATACACGGCGGTGAACTTATATTATGCTGTTTATGGCCTTCCTGTTGTCGGACTTGGGCATATACCCATGGCGGAAATGCTTAAGACCATGGCTCCCGGAGTTGCGCTGATATTATTTGCGCATGTAGGGCGGCATATCTTGAAACATGCGCAAAATATGCGTAGTTTCACCCTGCAATTCATACTTTTGACCCTTGTAGGCATAGGAATTGCGATTTTGCCACTTTTGCCGGGCTTTGTATGGACGGTACGTTACCTTGATCTTTGGCCCATACTTATGCTTCTTTTTGTGCCGACGGCTTTAGGTGCTTGGATCAGCGGCATTGGCGGTGCAAAACGCTATTTTGCCGCCTGTATATTGCCTCCACTAAGTCTTGCCGTTGCCTTACTTGGGCTTTATGAGCCGGCGCATTTTGATAGTATGGCTATAATTCCCACTAGTATGCTGTTTGCCTTACCTCTTTGCGGTTTGGCACTGGGCGCATTGGTGCTTGCCGGAACGACCAGCGTAAAGCAAGTGCCGCTTGATGAAGAAAAATCTGGTTATGTGAGCGCAGAGGAAACCGTTGAAGACCTCTTGGAGCAAGACCCGAATTTGCGTTTGGTTCCGGCGGGTGAAGCTCAAAGCGAGGCTGAAGCGGATTCGGAAGTAAGTAATGATGGTGATAGTGTCAAAAAAGCTATTTTAGATCTTGAAGAACAACTTCGCTGGTCTATGGAGCAGCTTTTGCGTGAAGTGGTTGCTTTGGAGTCATGCGCTTTGCCCAAGGATGCACGGGAAAATGCCGTTGCCATAGTGGCTACCACACGAGAAATATGTGGAACCATCAACAGTTTTGCCAAAGAGCGCAGACCCATACAATCCCTTGGTGGCACTGAAGCGCATGTCTTTGATTTGCAAAGCATTTTACGCCAAGCTCACGATACTGTGTCCCCTGCTGCCGACAAGAAAAATATTGCCCTGTCGTGGTTTATGCAACCGGATCTCGCCTCTTGTTATAAGGGGGATGCTCTGCAATTGCTCTTCGTCTTGCGCTTACTCTTGGAAAGTGCGGTGCGTTCAACGCATCGTGGTGCCATACATTTGAATGTGCGCCGTGTGCCGGAGAGCGTGAATCAGGGACATTTGCTTTTCACCATCACTGATTCCGGTACCGGAAAACCTCCATATGATCGCAGTGTTACAGCTTTGGCTCGTGCATGGGAATTGTCCGCTTCATACCATGGTTTTTTAGGTGTTGAATGTAATGCTCTTGGAGCATCGATTTCCTTTACTGTGCACTATGAAGTTTGCGCTCGTCGGGAACAACAGCCTGAGGCAGAAAGAAAGCCATTGCCTGTACTCTTGGTTTCAGACAATGTGGAAGAACGGCATATGTGGGGATTTTTCTTGGAGAAAATGTCTGCTGTGATTGAAGCTCGTAATGGCGAAGAAGCACTTGAAATGTTTGAAATGTACTCAGCTTCTCTCATTATATTTGACGCAAGAATGCCTCTTGGGCATGTGTATAGTGCCATGAATGGTTTTGAGCAGATTAGTGCGGCAAGAAACGAAGAATTTCCCATATGTATGGCTATTTATATGGATGCCGAACTGGAAAAATCACTTTTGGACATGGGTTTTAGTTATTTATTTGCCATGCCGGTGACACGTCAGCAACTTTGTGAAGCTGTCGAAGATATTTTCCTGCGCCACGGTGACGGAGCGCAAGTCGTTTCTGAAGGTGAATTAAGGCAAGAAGATGATGAAATGGATACACCTGCTGAAGATGTGTATTCTGCACACGAGAGTTACGAGCGTGAAGATACTGAAGAAGAAAATGAAAATATTCAAAGTGATGAAACGAATAACGCTCATGAGGAAAACGGGGCTGATGAAATAATTGATACCGGTATGCCTATTTTAGAAATGGCACAAGCAAATGTTAAAGAAACAAGACCTTTGCCCGCTTCTAATATGGGGTTACCTGATATAAATATCGATTCGCCGCCGGTTCAAGAAAATAGTGCACAAGAGCAGCAGCATGTTGAGCAATACAGTGAACAATTTGGTAAAAAGCAAAGAAATATCGTTTTGATCGACCCAAGTACACTACAGCAGAATATTTCTACTCAAGATCGCAGTGGCATGGCAGAAAGTGCAGAGGAAGTAGAAGGAAGCTCTAAAATCACTGAAATGAGCGGCGGTATGAAGGACAGGCAAGGTTCCCTCAGTGACGCAATTTTTATGCCTTTTGGTTCTGTTGAGCAAGACAGTTCACAAAAAGGCCAAGCCGAAGATGGCGCTGCTTTTTCAGAAGAAAACACGTTTTTTTCTCATTACGCACAAACTATTAATAGTGATGTTGAGAAGGGTTCAAGGCCATCACCGGCGCAAGATAAAAGTAATGCAGCCTATCTCACTTCATTGGTAGATATGGAAAACTCAGTACAATCAGATACTTTGACAGAAGAAGTAGAAGAAAAGCGAGTGGTGGGTCCTAAGATTAAACAAACAAAAGCAGCTCGTCTTTCCTCCAAAAAAGCCACGGCTTCTACGCAGGAGATTACACAGAAAAACGTGGATGAAGTGATTCATGAGCCAAAAGCCTCCACGGATAAACCTAAAATGCGCATTTCCGGCGGAAAACCTGTACTGAAGAAAAAGAATGTACAGCGCAAGCAAGAAGAAGATGTTGTTGCAGTCCCTAATTCCGGACAAGCAGATGTGAAGGGACAACGTCTTATAGATGTTGAAGAAAATAATACTATGCATTCTATCGAACACAGTTTTGAGCAGGAGGTTGCCGGTGTAGCGCAGCAGGCAGTCGTTGAAGAAGTTCTTGAAAACACTGTTTCAGATAAGAAGGCGAAGAGTCCCCTGAAAATTAAGAGTGTAAAGACACAGAAATTGTCTACGGAAAAATTGCCCTCACAAGTTGAGGAAGTCAGTGAAGTTAAGAAGATCGCTGACGCCATTACAATTGGGGCAGCAGTTAATACGAGCGTAGCGGACAAAGCTACCGCAGTTAGCGCAGTTACCGCAGATACAGAAGTTGTTGAAACAATGAATGTGGATGAAACTGTCAAAACCGGTGATGCTACTGAGCGCTCCGGTGATTCAAAAGAAAAAGGCTTAGCTGCTAAAATTGTAAAAATTCTAAAGCCCAAGAAAAAAGAGGCCGCACAGGCAACACAAACTTCTGAAGCATTGGATATTCAAACTGACGAAGCCGACAAAAATTTGGAAGCTCGAGCCCATGAATTTCAAGAATGGGTTGGTGAACCAACTCCAATAAACCAAAATGGTATTGAACCACAAGTAAACGAAGTAGTTAGCAAGTCTGAAGAAGGTGGTGAAGAACCGGTTGTAAGTGCTCCAAAGGCAGAGCAAAAGATAGAGCAGCCGGTGGACGAAACCAAAAAGATTAAGAATAAAATTACACGTTTATTAATGCCAAAAAAAGCCGAGAAAGAGAAACCGCTCACTTTAACCGATAAGTATGATGTTGAATTTGTGACACATACACATGCCGAAAGTCTTGAGTTTGCCCGTGCGTCGCAGATGTCATCGCTCACTCCTGCGGCAAAAGCCAAGCAAGAGACTGTAAGTATCAAACCAAGCATAACGGCTAAGGATAAAAAAATAAGCCAAGAAGCTCCCGTGTCTGTAATACCAAGAGCGCATAAAAAAATTAGTATCGGCAATAAATCCTTGCAGAAACAAGAGCAAGAGAATTTAGGTGGGGGGTTGCCTGAATTATCAATGCCTAAGGCAGCAAACGTTTCGGAAAATATAAGTTCTCCCCAACGTATTATTGATGATGCTGAGTTACGTGGACGAGAAGAGCTACGCCATTTGCGTTCATATTTAGATTCTTCCAGTGCCTTGCAGTCAAAGCCATTTAAGCAGGAGGCACGTAATCCGATGGAAAAATATGAAACTCCGCAACAGAGTGCTTTTCAGCCCATAAAGATGAGTACGGTGGGAGAGCCAAGTCCAATGCTTAAAGATAATTCTTTGAATTTGGTGAACAGCAATGCGAAGTTTGGCGGTCAAACTCAAATGACCAAAAATCATACTCCATCGCCCATTGAACAGCTGTTGTTGGATTTAGACACTTGGATTTCCGATGCCAATGCTTGTTTTCATGCTGGCGATGCCGCCGGTGTGGAGGAGGCAGCTCACAATATGGCACAAAGTGCCGATGGTTTTGGCTTGCGAACTTTGGCACGCCTTGCACGTACTGTTGAGTCGGCAGCAAAGGCAAGGGATCTTGTGGCTTTGGGCGATTTATTGCCGGAGCTTGATAATAATGTGCAGCGTAACAGGGCTGCGCTAAAATCATAAATCACATGCTGCGCTTACGATGAAGGGTTGCATGGATGAAATTGTAATTTGGATATTTTTTGTGGGGGGAACTTTTTGGTGCTAGCAAAAGCTCCCCCCACGCCCCTCTCAAAATGCGCTTTCCGCTTTTTTCTTCGAAAAAAGCTTCATGGGCTTATATGTAATTTTGCGTAGAATTGAACCAAATAGCCATATTATTTACGAAGTAAATAATATGGCGTGTGAAAAGTTTTTGGGGG
>CAYJHK010000025.1:0-14551 GCA_964369515.1 uncultured Desulfovibrionaceae bacterium | reverse complement strand
TGGCGCAAGCAAAAGTTCCCCCCACAAAAAATATCGCAAATTAGAATGCCGTGGAGTGTAAACCGTGCGAAAGTTTTTTATGCAATCGTCGTATAAACATTACACGGATTTTGCACAGAAACTGCAAAATCTTTTTTTTGACACAAAAAACTCTACCACCTCACGCTATTTTTATTCGGTGACACGAGCTTAAACTTAAGATGAAGCAATAATTTTTTTTTGCCGACATTGTGAAAAATATCTTGACAGAGCCTAAGGGCTTGAATTTTCATGTTTGGAAAAATATCAAAAATATGAGTAAATCGCAGCAAATGAGACCTATTTAAAAATATAGCTGTGCGTTACATGAAATTATCTTTGGAGTATTTAGAACTTTTCTAGAGAAAAAAGTCTGTCAGTATGAATACATCCCAAATCCCCCAAAATTATTACTCTATTTTTACTCTTTAATTACAAAGTGTTAGATATAGTACATTTCTGTGTCTTTGTGGGGAGCAATAATCCGAAAATCCTCTTAACAGCCATTGCTTAAAACCCAGCTTTCAGCAATAAGATACCCATGGAAAAGAAATGGGATATCATATGCAGTAATCTGCAAAAAACGCTCAAACCCGGCGATTTTAAAGTGTGGATAACACCTTTACAGGGACGGGTGGAAAACAGGACAGTATTTATAGTTGCAGCAAGTTCTTATGTCAGTACATGGATTCAAAGATGCTTTTCGGAGGAGGTACGCAAAGCAGCAGCAGTGGCTCTGGAAATCCAACCAAAGGAAGTGGAGCTGGTGTTTACAGTAACAGAAGAAGAACTTTCCAATGCGACTAAGCCTGAGCGTTTAGGTTTTGGGAGCGATGAGAGCTTGGATTATTCACCAACAAAGGTGAATCCCAAGCCACAGAACACGCAATCGGCGCAGTATGTACAGGTATCCTTACCTGTGCAAATTCAAAGCCCGCTTACCGATGTGTGTTGGCGTCACGATTTCAATGATTATGTGGTTGGCCCTGCCAATGCGTTAGCAGTAGCAGCCGCCCACGACATTTGTGAGCAAAAAGATTTTATAGAAACGCTTTTTGTCAGTGCCTCATCGGGGCTTGGTAAGACACATCTTATCCATGCCATTGGACAAAATGTAGCCAAGAAAGGTTCACGAACAAAGGTTGGTTACCTGACGGCGGAAGATTTTACGTCGCACTTTGTACGTGCCAGTCGCAACAATCAGATGGACACATTTAAATCTTCATTACGAGATTTAGATATCTTACTTTTGGAAGATGTACATTTGTTTCAAGGAAAGGAAAAAACACAATGCGAGGCTCTTGCTACCATTAAGAGCCTGCAATGCAAGGGGAAAAAAGTGGTGCTGACTTCTTCGTTCAGCCCAAAGGAATTGCAAAAAGTAGACAGTCAACTTGTTTCGCATTTTTGCTCCGGAGTTTTCGCAAGCATTGATAAACCGTCGCACGAAATGTGCCGTGCCATTGTACTCCAAAAAGCTGAAAAGCAAGGAATACAATTGCAAGATAATGTTGTGGATGTTTTGGTAGAACACTTACATGAAGATGTTCGCCAATTGGAAAGCTGCCTAAAAACTTTGATATATAAATCAAAACATTTAGGGGGCGAATTAAGCCTTGAGCTTGCTTTAGATGTCCTTGCGCAATTTATGCCCATAGCCTCCTTATTGGGTATGGAACAAATTATTGCCCATGTCTGTGCAGCTTTTAAGCTTAACGAAAAACAACTGACCTCACGTAATCGCAGTAAGAATTATGTGCTTGCCCGAGATACCGTTTACTACTTAGCTCGCAAGCATACCAATGCGACGCTGGCGGAAATAGGTAAACGCCTTAATCGTAGACATTCCACAGTGGTAAAAGGAATTTCAGCAATTGAGCGGCAATTACAAAGCCAAAGCAGCGCAGGCAGACAGGTGGCAAATGCCCTGAAGCTTGTGGAACATAATGCCGGCATAAAAATAACCTAATTAAAATTTTCATAAACCGAAAGGGGGAGCGGGAAAAAGTTTCCCCTTTCGGCATAAATAATTCATGACTCAATCTGCCCTAAATCAATGTGCGGCTTTGAACGCCTTAAGTAATCTTCCTCAGCAGCATACTCGGTATTATACGGTTCTTGTGTAAATTCAAGCGTATTTTCTCTGGGTTTCGCCTGTTCCCCCTGCCCTACTGCTTCAGGTAAACTTTCTTTAGGCTCCACATGTTCCATCGGCTCCATCTGCTCTGTATGTTCCACATGCTCCAGCTGTTCTACTCTTTCTACAAACGAACTTTCGCCCTGCTCAACCGCTTCTTCTGTGGCCTCAAGCGGATCTCTTTCTACATCGACACCATCTTGTGTATGTTCTGTATGTTCCGCATGTCCGGCATCCTCTTCATCAGTATCACGAAAAGTGCGCTTCAATTTCACCTGTTCGGGAATGGCCAACGCCCTCAGCTGCCCCATACGTTCAAGTATCTGAGATTTTTCGGAAAGATGTTTTTGCGCAAGACTATAAATATGCTCAATTTGGGCATAATTTGACATGGCAAGGGCAGCTTCCATGGCTTTCAGATAATGCAGCTCATTCTTGGGATGGTTAATCAAGCTCTCACTCATAATCTTCATGGCATAGAGATATTGACCATGTTGCATAAGCATATCAGCAATATAAAGAAGGACAGTGGAGTTGGTATAAAATTCATGCGCCGCTCTCTCCAAAAAGGCATTGCCCCTATCATACTCACGTTGATGCAATAAATCATAGCCTTTTTGCACCAATTCTTGTAAACGCAATTGACTTTGCTGCATTTCCCTATTTTTTTTACTTTGCTCACGCAGTATCTTGGCCAACTCACGCAGCACGGTGGCCAGCGCACCCTCCTTACCAAAATGATATTGGATTTTTTCGGGCTGCTGTGCCGGCAAAGGATTGAGCAAGGAAAACAACAAGGGCGTTGCACACAAGCGTTCCAAAAGTGCGTTGATCTGCCTTTCAAGCCCGTGCATCCATATAGGTCTTCTGCCTTCATGCAAATCACGAATGAGCGATGCCGCTATGCTAAGGCTGTCCAAGGAGCGCAAAACATCACCCTTATGCAAATAGCCTTGCGTTTTTGCCAATTGGTTGCGTATATCTTTTGGAATAGCCATGGGTCTACCTTATAAGTGAAAAATTAACGCCAATTATTCTTACAATTCATGATATTACTTAAACTTTATTTATCAAATATCTGTAGTATGCAGCCAAGTTCTCCGGACAAGCTCACGATTTTGTTCCAAAATGTCATGGGCTTGCCTTGGAATAAGCATTTCCAGCTGCCGCCTATCAAGCCAACGCTCTCGCACAAAGGTAGAGCTTATGTCCATACGTGGCAGGGGCATGAAAAATACATTCCCCACTTGCTCTGTGCATTGCGCCGGACTGTGCGAAATGCTTGCATACACCACCTGCTCTTCATGGATGATCGCCTGAGGCCACTGCCGACGTACAACCTGCAAAAAACATTCCATATCACCGTCAACTCTTGGAACAACGCCAAAATCTGCCATGCCCAAAAGCTCCGAACTTTTATACCAATTGGGCAAATCGCACAAATTCTCCATACCCAAGACAAAGAGCAAGCGACTTTGAGGAAAATGCTCGGCATAATGGCGTAAAGTGTGATATGTATACGAAATCCCCTCACGCTGTCCCTCCACGGCGTTTACATTAAATCCGGGAATATCTGCAAAAGCAGCTTCAAGCATGGCAAGACGCAAATTAAAAGGGAGTAAGCCGGCAGGGTCTTTGAAAACAGGCGTTGCACAGGGAATGATTTCAATATTTTCGATAGCATATGGTAAATGAGCACATTCAAGCACCTCAATACCCAAACGAATATGCCCCACATGCACAGGGTTAAAGGTTCCCCCAAATAAAACTTTATATTTTGCGGACATAGATATTATTTACCTTTGAAGCATATGGTTGAAACGTATACGCACAAACTGTTACTGCGCCATTTCAAGAGCTCTGCATAATTCAAAAAGGCATGGATTGCCGCGTCGCGTTGCTCTCGATATCCGTAAGGTTCGTTCCTCACCTAACGGCTACGCCTTCGGCGCCCTTCGGGTCGGTCTTCGCTCCTCGCAATGACTTGATTTTATAACGAAAGTCATTGCGAGCGCAGCGAAACAATCCATGTGTTTTGTCAATTACAAGACTTACGCAGAGGTCTCATTTCTGTCACAATCATCCGCTACGCCCCCATGCTTCTGTCAAAAAAACCACTAATACTTTGCTCTTCTACAATACGTGCTTCAAAAAAGCCGTATTGCGCCAAAACTGCGTGTATAGCTTGCACATCACAGTCATGAGCAGTGGTTTGCAGCACAACTTCCGGACAAAGGCGTAGGCGAAATTCTTGGAGACCCAAGTTACGCAGCTGCTCTTCGGCAGCATCAAGTCGCTCCAAAATTTGTATATCCACCTGCATTCCATAATGTAAGCGTGTCAACAAACAAGGGCTTGCTTTTTGCGTCGGCTGCTCAAGTTCGCCATAGCTAGCAAGGGAACGCACCATATTCTTGACAATGCCACATGCGGCCAGCGGTGAAAAAACAGCATATTCTTTCAGTGCACGTAAACCCGGACGATGTGAATGCAAATCGTCGGCATTGGTACCGTCGCACAAAATGCGCCCTTGCCCCTCGGCTATGGGGGCAAAAAGGGACAGCATATGTTTTTTACAATGATAACAGCGTTCTAAACCATTATCTTGAGTACCGTTAAGCGCAGATACATCCACAACTTGCGTGCGTAGGGGGAGTTTATGCTCTTGGCTCCATTTTATGGCAAAGCGTGTTTCAGCAAGCGGTATGTGCGCACCCGTAACATGCAAGAGCAACACATCACATCCGGCTTTTTGTGCGGCATAGGCCACAAGCCGACTGTCAAGGCCGCCGGAAAAGGCCAAGGCCAAGGGCGAATGTGCTTGCAATGTTTGCTGCAATGTTTTCCAAAGTTGTTCCGGCATTTGGGGAATTCCTACTGTCAATATTTTGAAAAAGGTGAATTTTTGCTCACCCGAATACAAACTTTATATTCCATCCACAATAAACCATAACCTAGCGACCTAACAACCTAGGCAGGTGTAATATTTAAAATATCTAAGGAAGCGATTTCTTCTTCGGCCACACGAGCAGCTTCGGCCATAATCTTTCCTTCGCTTTCCTTCCATGACTGCAAGATTTGTTTTTTAAATTCGGCTCCGAAGGCTTGTAACTGGTCATTGCACAATTTTACAAGTCTCCCTTCGCTGAAAAGGCGTTTACGCAATATGCCGGGTACCGGAACATAAAGTATCTTATTCACGACCCACTTATCAAGATTAAACACTTTCATGAGCACAAGCCCCCCCAAACCGAGTACGGTGGCGGTTAAAGGTGCACCGGAAGCTGCAAGCGCAGCCAAACCCGGCGCAGCCACCATGGCTGCCATTTCTGCCGCAGTGCGATCGTTACTTAAAGTTGATTTTCCAAGGTTCTGCGCCATATCACTGATGAAATCATGCATGGCAAGGGCAATCCAAGTATGCTCAAGCCGTTCCGGTACAATGGGAATGCCTTTTTCGTGAAACCAATCCTTCAACTCCTCACGGCAAGCCTGCACAATTTGTCGCCCCATTCTGGTCATGGCCGCATCCAAGAGGTTTTGCACCCGCTCTTTTTCGGCCACAAGGGTTTTGCCGATACCCTCCATAAGCTGCAAGAGTGAACCACCTTTTTCACGGTAAAAACGAAATTCCGGCAAAAGAATGACATCTCGCAAAAAATCCCCCAGCTCTTGCATGAGCATTTCCGAACCATTTTCCAAAATGCGTTTGATGGCACGACGCAAAATGCGCTCTTGCATAAATCGTGGCAATTCAGCCTGTAAGGCTTCACGCCCTTCACGTAAATGCATGGCAAGCATATTGTATTGTGCCAGCCCCTTCGCTATGTCGGCATAGGGTTCATCGCCAAGCAATATTTTCACATCAACTCCAAGCACACTGCGTACCACATCAAGCACAAAAGGCCATGCGGAACTGCCACCCGTAAGTAAAATAAGCGGTTTATCGGCAAAAGGTGATGCACCGGCGGCGTTTTCCGGCTGCTCGTGCGCTGACGGTACGCTCATGTGACGTGCTTTGGAACAAGTGGCAAAGAAAAGCTCTTCAAACCACGAGATGAGGTCAACTTGTTTACCCTGTAAAAGCCCCTGCCCTTGCTGCGAGATGCCGGCTCTCTGCGCATGTTCCTGCAATAATTGCAATAAGTCGTCGCTAGCCACATATTTACCCGCATGTTCCAAAAAGTTTTCCCAGGTAAAATTTTCAATATAGGCTGAAGATTCGACACTTTTTCTGCCGTCAAAATATGACCAGCGCACCCGCACGGTCAGCGCCTTGCTACGATTCTCATGCATGGCAGCAGAAAATTCTTCCTTGGCACGTCGACAGGCGACCCAATGCACATAATAATCATTGCCTTCTGCTTGCAAACGAGCTTCAAGCCCGGGATTATGCGCCAATAAAACTTGATAGAATAAATCGTCAAAAAGCCGACCGCCGTAGAGCATGTCACCGTGCCGACTCACCACATCAGCTCGACGCAAATAGGCAAAGTCACACGTTCCGCCCCCAAAGTCTACGGTAATAACGCCGCGCGCTGCCACCGACGGCGGCAACTGACCATTGGCTATATAGTGGAGCAATGCGCCCATAGGTTCCCGTAAAAATTGGGCATTATGCCACCCGGTACTTTGCAAGCATTGACGCAACACCTGCTGGTAATGGTTTTCCGCTTGTGAAGGAATGCCCACCAAGAGATGATTTTCCGCTGCGTTCATATCCGGCATTTGCAGACCACCACGTAAAAGACGTAGAAAGTCAAGCATATAACCTTTTGCTCGCTCATCAACGGCAATATCCGGCTTAAATTGGGAATGTAAAGAATAGCTTTTGCGCTCGCTAGCACTGGCCTCGCCAAATTCATATTCGGCGGCAGAACCAATGAGGAAGGGGACGTTATCATTATATAGCACCAAGGTGGGGATGGCTCCGCCAAGGGCAGGATTATGCCAGCGTTCCGGCTTTATCACCGTAACCGAGTTGGGGCTGGTAATCTCTATGGATTGAAATCCGGTTTGGCAAGCAGCAATGCAAGTATTACTTGTGCCAAGGTCCATGGCTATGACATTGGCCGTAACTTTCGTTGATTTTTCCATATTATTTCCTCACCTTACGCACTGTCCCCTTGCGCACAAGCACGCCCTGTTCAAATACAGGCGGCTCGTCCACATAACAAGAATCCCCCACAGCAATGTGACCAAGCGGTGTATAACGCTCCTCCAGCTCCGGCTCCCACGTAAGAATACCCTCCTCACGCTTGGCCTCAATACCCACACGGCGTAAACGGGTTTCAAGCCAATCCTTACGTGCTTCGGGCAGTTCACCGGCCAAGGAATAAAGCTCAATGCCGACTTTGTGCCACGCAGCTTTGCGATTATCTTTTTTCAGCTCCAAGTTTTCTTGTAAAAGCCGACCAATGCAGCTGGCTCCGGCCCACCACTGTCGCACAGCTGTCTGTAATTTATCATCAAAATCTTGATGGTCAAACGACTTGGGGCGTTTCAAAAACAGACTGTATACAAAGAGAAAAATGAGTATCCCATATATATTGCTCAAAAACGCCACAATTTGCCCTTCGTGCAGAAAGACTCCAAACGACTGAATTAAGTGCAAAAGAAAAACTTTTCCGCCAAAAAAATCTCTCACAACCGCCAACACCAAAACAGCGGCGAAGGTGAGACCACAAAATCGTGAAAAGCGTTTCCAGCGGTATTTCTTGCCAAAAATTCTCAAAATACCGCTATTTCTTGCTTGAACCAAATATTCCGCAAACCAAAGCGCACCCATAGCCCCCATAAGAGCGCATAAAACCACCAGCCCCGTGCTTTGATACTGCGGCATTTGAGGACTTGAAACAAGCCCAAAACCCAAGAGCGCTTGCCCAAAGCCTGTACCAAGCAGTAGGCCAAGTACGGCAATCACTGCCGAACGCCACGCGCTAAAGTGGGAAATCTGTCGTATCGTTGGCAGTAAGAGCGGTGGAAGCAGGCAACGCCACACATTGTCATATTCCAGTGCCTTTGCCTCTGCGGCAAAATCCGTCAGCTCTTCATCCTCTTCAGGAGCGTATTTTTCTTGAAGTTTTTGTATTAAAATCTGGCGTGTGTCAAAAATACACCCTTGCAAATCGCCTTCTTGCGGTTGCGCCGGCAAACTTTGCGTCGCCATAGTAACTATATGCGTAAAATCAGCCTCCAAAAGACACACATTCTTTTCTTCCGGTGTGGACATAGTGCAACCTCAATCTATAAATTTTTCAATAGCTTACCATAAACACTGTAGCACTGTAGCACTGTAATACTGTTGTTCTGTGGCAGTGTTACTTATAGCGCATTTTACATATGTTCATTATTTTCAACAACTTCTTCTGGATAAATACTTTCCATATGCGCAAGAAATTGCGCAAAAGTGCCGGCGCCAATGGCAGCACGAGCTCGACGCACCGTATCCAAGAAATACGTTAAATTATGCAAAGAGTTCAGTCTATAAGCCAAGAGTTCATGGCTGACATAAAGATGCCGCAAATAGGCACGGCTAAAGGTTTTACATGTATAGCAATTACACTCTGGGTCAAGGCTGGTATCGTCCTCGGCAAACTCCTTACGCTTAATATTCACCTTACCAAGCGAAGTGTAGAGCGTGCCATTGCGTGCGTTGCGAGTGGGCATCACACAGTCAAACATATCGATTCCGGCATCAATACCTTTAACAATGTCAAGGGGAGTGCCAACGCCCATGAGGTAACGTGGCTTATCGTGCGGAAGTAAGGGTGCGGTGTAGTAAAGAAAATCCATAAGGATTTCCTTGCTTTCACCCACAGAAAGTCCGCCGATGGCAAAACCGTCAAAATCAAGGCCGCACAACTCTTCCACTGAACGCTTACGTAAATCCTTAAAAAATCCGCCTTGAGTAATGGCGAAGAGCAAATTGTGTGCCGTACCTTGCGGATAGGCTGCCCGTGCCCGCTTAGCCCAACGTGTGGTCAGCGCAAGGGATTTTTCGGTATAAGCGTACTCAGCCCCGTAAGCCACACATTCATCAAGCACCATCATTATGTCGGAATTCAAGTTACGCTGAATGGCGACAACATTTTCCGGCGTAAAAAAATGCTTTGATCCATCGATATGCGATCGAAACTCCACGCCTTCTTCGGAGATTTTGCGTAACTCGTTCAGGCTGAAGACCTGAAAACCGCCGCTGTCGGTGAGTATGGGCTTATCCCACGCATTAAATTTATGCAGTCCGCCACGCCGTGCCACCAGCTCATCCCCCGGGCGCAGGTAGAGGTGATAGGTATTGCCAAGAATTATTTCCGCTTGCATGGCGGCTAAATCGTCGGGAGCTATGGCTTTTACTGAACCTACGGTGCCAACGGGCATGAAAATGGGCGTATGCACAAGGCCGTGCGCCGTGCGTAATGTGCCGGTACGGGCATTTCCATCTTTTGCAGTGATGTGAAAAGTATTCTTCATGGGTATACATATAAAGACTATTTGGCAATTAGGCAAGGTTTGTAACAGGGATTCCATACTTTATTCAAGTGATTCTGAAAGTGTTAATAGTAATTATTAGCAGCAACTGCTGCTGGTGCCAACTTTTTACTTTTGTGCGCTTTTGGTGTCTTCATCTTTTTCCTGCTCGCGGCGTTAAAAAACATTTTTAGAGTAAGTAATTATAAAAATAAACTTTATAGCTACTGAAAAACTCAAATAGCCAAGAAATTTTAACATGTTAATGAGAATTATTAACACATTCGTAATCATGTGTACTTTATTAAAAAAATTTTACTACCGCTGACAAGATAAAACACCCCATTTTTTTACCCCTTGATGAAAAATGACACTTAGGCACATTAAGCATATTTTCTTCATCCATAACCTTCATGAAATATTGCATAAAATTTTACACCTCTACGCAAAACATATAAAATTTTACAAATTGGCTTTTATATGTTTGCATATCTGAAAAGTTTAAGCTATAGCGAGAGCATACAAGGCAGGAAGAAATATGAATAAGAAATTTTCAGCACTACCCACAAAAGATAAAGTGCTTTTATTGCAGAACTTTTTAGAGGAGCACCAAGGTCAGGACATCGTCCACTTAGACCTTTCTGCGCAAAGTGCTTTTGCCGAAGCCATGATCGTAGTTACGGCCAGATCCATGCGCCACGCCCAAAGTTTGGCTGAGGCCGTGCAACTTTTTTGCAAAGAGCACAATTTTGAATTTTTACGCATCGAAGGCAAACAACTTGGACAATGGATTTTACTCGATTTAAATGACGTTGTAATACATATATTTCAAGCTTCGGTGCGTGACCTATATAAGTTGGAGCAGCTTTGGCAAGAATTACCGAAGACCGCACTCGCTTCAGAGCATGTAAATTAAAAATATTACAGTATATTAAAAAGGTAAATACATGAGTTTTACACCAAGCGCAACACAAGAGGCTTTAACGCCCACCATTTTACTTATTCTAGATGGATGGGGTCTTGCACCGCAAGGACCGAGCAATGCTCCTTTTCTTGCAGATACTCCAAATATGGATAAATTGTTGGCAACTGCTAAGCATAGCCGCTTGCACGCTTCCGGACGTTCCGTGGGTTTACCCGAAGGATATATAGGCAATTCAGAAGTCGGACATTTGAATATTGGCGCAGGTTCCGTTGTCTATCAAGACATGACACGCATTGATATAGCTATGGAAGATGGTGAATTAGTTAACAATATTGTTTTCAGTGGGCTTGTGCACAAAACAAAACAAGAACACGGCGGCAGTGGACGCTTGCACCTAGCCGGACTTTTATCGGACGGCGGTGTGCACAGTCACTATTTTCACATGCAAGCACTGGCAAAATCGGCGGTGGAAGCCGGGCTTGATGTTTTTTTACATTGCTTTATGGACGGTCGTGACACAGCACCGCAAAGCGGCCTTGGTTATCTGGAAAATGTACAAACTTTTTTTGAAACACTCAAAGATGCCCCGGGCAAGGCGCACATTGCTTCCATTTGCGGACGATTTTATGCCATGGATCGTGATACACGTTGGGAACGTGTGGAAAAAGCCTATGCCATGCTTGTGGAAGGTAAGAGCCTCAGTGACGAAAAAATACAAAATATTGTGCGAAATGGGGATGCCATTGCCTGCATAAAAAGTTTTTATGCTGAAGGACTTACGGACGAGTTCATCCTTCCCACCATGCTGGTGGAAAATGCGCACTGGCAAGACGGTGACGGGCTATTTCTCTTTAATTTCCGTGCTGATCGTATGCGAGAATTGGTCAAAGCACTGACTGTTTCGGATTTTGATGGTTTTGTGCGTGGAAAAGTACCGGCTTTCGCTGAACTTGCCAGCATGACTGCTTACGAAGCCAGCTTTACCCTACCCGTAGCTTTCCCCAAGAACAGCTTACACATGGGACTTGGCGAAGTAGTTTCATCATGGGGAAAAGAACAACTGCGCATTGCCGAAACGGAAAAATACGCACATGTGACGTATTTCTTCAACGGCGGACGTGAAGAACCCTTCCTTGGCGAAGAGCGCATTCTTGTGCCTTCTCCCCGTGACGTGGCAACATATGATCTTGCGCCGTCCATGAGCTGCCATGAAGTAACGCAAAAATGCATCGATGCTTATAAGACCGGGAAATATACCCTTATAGTTTGCAACCTTGCCAACGGTGACATGGTGGGACATACGGGCATCTTAGATGCAGCCGTCAAAGCCTGTGAAGCGGTGGACGGTTGCTTGGGTCAATTTATGGAGGCTGTTAAAGCCATGCAGGGACGTATGCTCATTATTGCCGATCACGGTAATTGTGAAGTTATGCTTGATAAAGACGGTAACCCCCAAACTGCGCATACAACCAATTTGGTACCTTGCATTTTAGTACAAGAAGACGAGAGCGTACGCCTGCAAGATGGAAAACTCGGCGATGTGGCGCCCACTCTCATAAAACTTTGGAACAAGGATGTACCTGAAAATATGACAGGAAAAATCCTTGTGGAGCCTCAAGTATGAAGAACCAAAAGCCTCAAAAACCCGTAGCTCCTGTTGCCCCTGAAGGTATGGAAGTCCTTTTTTTCTATCCATGCCCGCAGTGCCGCCGACATGTTTCGCTTGCAGCACCTACACAACCGGCTATGGTACGTTGCGAAAATTGCCGTACATCATTTCCCATAATGCCCATTGATGAACGGGGTTTACATTATATATACATAATGCTTGACAATGGAAGAGCTGCCCTTGATCCGGATTTTGCTTAAACCTTTAGTTGAAACAACAACAATAAAATAAAAAACTTTCATCAGTCCGTTAAAAAAATACCCGACTAATGGTACTTTTTCAACGGACTGATGTGCTTATTTTGGCTTACAAATAATGAAAATTTGTTGGCTTATTCATCTGAATTATCAAAATCGCCATAATTATCAGAATTATCGGAATTCTTTTTAGATTTAGCAGAGCCACAACCTGACCCCTTTTTTTTCCCACCGCCTCAACCGCAAGAGCCCTTGCCTTGAGCAAAAAGTCGTTTGCCGACAAAAATTACAGCCAGAACAATAATCCCAATGACAATATAATCTGATGTGGACATAGTATGTCTCCTCAGTGTTGATGTTTACAAAATTTACATTCTTTTCAATTTATACTATTTAAAGACACACTTGCTTCGGCACTTAACAGCGCAAATAAATTGCGCTTATGCCTACGCAGTGCTTGACTGCTCTCGCAGTCAAGATAGTAATTTCAGCTGAAACTACTATAAATCCCAATATATGATGTCTGCACAATTCAAAAAGGCATGGATTGCTTCGTCGCGTTGCTCTCGATATCCGTAAGGTTCGTTCCTCACCTAACGGCTACGCCTTCGGCCCCCTTCGGGTCGGTCTTCGCTCCTCGCAATGACTTAATTTTATAACGAAAGTCATTGCGAGCGCAGCGAAGAAATCCATGCATTTTGTCAATTTTAGGAATTGTTCAGAGGTTCCATAACATGAAAGTGCCACCTCAAAATTATCGAAATAAACTCAACGCCTCCACAACATTTACATACCGGCATATTGCTTATCTCGTGCACTCACCTGATGTAAATAAGCACGGGTTTCTCTATAGGGAAGGCCGGTCACAAGGCGTCTATAGACTTCGTCTGCCCCCATGGCATTGATATTGGCAATGGCATCACTCTTGGAGCGCCCGAAGAAGGGAAACAAGCGTCCGGGACCCATATTATATGATGCAATGGTGCAATACTCCCGTGAACGAACATCCGTAATCTGATGAAAATATTGAGTCATCATCAACTTTATAAAGGCAACGCCAAGGGTAATATTCATTTCGGGGCTGGTAATTTGAGCAAAACCCAGATTTGGAGCGGTTCCATACACATATTTATGCATAGAGCGTGCGGTTCCGGGTAAAAGTTGCATTAAACCCATGGCACGGGCTGGGCTGACCACATGCGGCCTAAAGGCACTTTCCGTTTGAATAATGGCCATGACAAGCGAAGGCCGTATATTGAATTTTTTGGCAACTTCATTCACAATATCTCTATATTGTAGAGCTCGTTCGGCAACAGTCCCACTCACCTTTGGCACAAAACCAAGCGAGCCATCACCTTCTGCGTGCAACTGCAAGGGGAAATTGTGAATGCTTGGACGAGTAAGATCACACAAAAGATCAAAAGTTGCCTTCTGTATATTCCGCCCATTTTTATTGGAAAGATTATGGGTAGCCTGCACCCAACGTATGGGCAAACCATGTTGATTTAAAACTTCACCATTTCTATTTAGCTGAGTACTCACAAGTTCCATGCCGTCAAGCCCAAGCATATTGGCTTCAAGTGCCAACATCAGCCCCAAGGAAGTGGCGTTAGGTTCAAAGCTTTTGTTGCCCAAAATTGTGTTTATGGAAACATTATGTGCCGAAAATTCTACCCATTGCTTGGGATCTGCTTGCTTTGCTTTCGTCTCTTTGTCATAATTATATCGCAAGACATTTTTTGTAACCATTGAACGGACAGACCAAGAACCAAGCGTTTCAATGGGCTGTGGGTAATCTTCCGGACGAAGCTGTACAACCTCCTTATTGACAAAACGGCGGATTTCCGTGCCCTCAATTTGAGGCACAAAACCCACAAGTAATACGGCAAGAATGACAGAAGCTCCGGCATAACTGGTATAATGAAGGGCAGATACCACATGTGATATAAGTTTTTTTGATAATGACGGTGCGTGCATAACAATACCCTCGTCTGATTTAAAAGATGAATCCAACGATGATGTGTATGCAAAAAACCTACCATTGCCTTATTTATCTGAACTCAAAAACTATTTTTTTGAAAGCTTAGACCGAACACAGTGAGTGTCATTTTGTTGGCGTGAAAATACAGTTCAAA
>CAYJHK010000024.1:0-15504 GCA_964369515.1 uncultured Desulfovibrionaceae bacterium | reverse complement strand
ATAAAAAATAGCTGATTAAAGGCAATAGCCACGTATCACAAATTAGAATGCCCTGCCATAATAAGACATATGACGAGCTATCATTTGACATTATCTTTATTTGCTTTATAGTTTTAAAAAAAGGAGGGCTTTTATGAATAAAGATACACAACTTCCTTATGAACTATGGGAAGATAGCAATCATTTATGGAACAATGAGGACTTAGCTGCGAAAGGAGCCAAAACCGGCGTTAAAATTAATACCATCGATGAATTTAATTCAACAGCCTTACATTTGGCAGTCTATTACAATGACCTTTCCACCGTAAAAAAACTTGTGGAAAGTAGAGTAGATTTGGAATTAAGGAACTCCAAAGGACAAACAGCACTTTCCGTTGCGGCTTCCAATACCGGCACTTCTTTTGAGATATTGGAATATTTGGTAAATTCAGGTGCCAACATCGAATGCAAGGATTTGAATGGATATACCCCCTTAGTGAGTGCAATCCTTAGCGAAAACCTTAACTATTTCGCCTACAAAGAAAATGAAGAAATCCCATTTTTGTTAAAAAATAACGCCAGTGCCAATGCCATGAGCTTAGAGGGTAACCCCCCATTGGTCTATGCCGCCATCAAGGGTAATCCGCACACAGTGAAGAAGCTCTTGGAATATAAAGCAAATATCAATTTTCAAAATGAAAATTTGTACACGCCGACCATGATTGCGGTCATGTTTGAAAACGTTCAGGCCTTTCAAGTGTTTTTAAGTTTCAACCCAGACCTTTCCATGAGGAACATGGACGGAAAAAACGTGGAAGATTTGGTGATTGAATTGGAAAATGATCGTATGCTTGCTGCCTATAGAGATCGTTAAACACCTCCAAGCCCGTTGAGTTGCGTATTCAACGGGCTTGTTTTTAAATACTTCCGCAAACATTCAAAAACACATAATAATCCTAATTACACCCCCATAAGCATCTAGTAATTTTATTTTACCTATGTTAAGCAAGCCTACTTTTGTTTTGGTATGACGTGGTTTGAAAATACTGCGCATGGTTTCGTTACTTGTTTAAAATAGTTGGAATTGTATGGATTTAGATATTTGCATTTTTCTATTTGCTTGGTTTCTTGCAGGTTTTGTTAATGGTATCGGCGGCATGGGAGCAGCAATGGTGGCTGTACCCATCATCACAAGCCTTATGCCATCAGAAATGCTCACGCCGGTTGCTTGCATCATTGTTTTTTTTGTATCGTGTCACATGACGTGGAACTTTCGTGCAGGCTGTTTATATGCTTCACTAAAAAATATGCTCATCGGTGCGGTACCCGGCTCCTTGGCCGGCCTGACCATGCTCGTCTTTATTCCCACCTACAGTATGCAGCTGCTAACGGGAATAGTTATGCTTATCTTTGTTTTCTGGCAATTTACACGCAAAATAAGCACGGAAAAACGACCGGAAACATTTAAGAAAAGCTTTTTTGCCGGCTTTAGCTCCGGCATCCTCAATACTTCCATTTCCTTTGGTATGCCGCCCATTGGCGTCTACGCACTGCACCTTGGCTGGACGCCTCTCCAAGCCGTTGGAACCATAAATGTTTTTTCCGTCTTCGCCTACCTCTTTGCCTGTATTACCCAAGCCGCAGCCGGCCTATACACCAAGGAAGTGCTCATCTGGGCGGCTTATGGCGTACCTGCTGTCATGCTTGGCATAACCCTTTCCATGCCCGTGGCACGGCGGATTAATGCCAATACTTTTAGACGGGTACTCTTATTAGTTATTGCCACCGGCGGAGTTGTCTGCTTGTGGCGTGGAGTGTCATCAGGATTTTTTAGCTGATTGCTGCATTTAAGGATTTTATTTCATTCCTTATTTAACTTGCTTTTCATTTATAAATACGGCAAGCTAGGCAAACTTTCACCTTCAATATTTAAGGAGTCGGTATGAAGATACAATTCTTAGGCGCAGCGCAAACGGTTACAGGTTCTTGCTTTATGATTGAAGCAGCCGGTGCACGCTTTACAGTGGACTGCGGTATGCATCAGGGAAATAAAGCCATTGAAGAGCGCAATAATGAAACAAAAGTATATCGCCCCGAAAGCATAGACTTTATCATCATGACCCATGCACACATTGACCACTCGGGGCTCCTACCACGCATGGTGAAAGAAGGCTTTAAAAATCCTGTGTATTGCACATCTCCCACCAAGGATTTATTGGAAATTTTACTACTTGACAGCGCACATATTCAAGAGGTGGAAGCACGTCAAAGGGCAGAAAAGTATAAACGGCGAGGTAAGGGGGAAGCTCCAAAAGCTCTGTACACCACCGCTGATGCGGAAAATACCATACCTTTGTTTACTGCCGTTGAATATGCCCACACTTTTGAACCGCACCCGGGCATTAAAGTTACCTTTCACGATGCCGGACATATTATCGGTTCTTCCTTTGTTTATTTGGAAGTAACTGAAGCCGGAAAAACCACAACGGCCATTTTTTCGGGCGACCTTGGACGTGAGGACGCCTATATTATGCGAGACCCTGAAATTCCCAACCATGCGGATTTTATATTTTTAGAGTCCACTTATGGAGACCGTGAACATAACACCAGCATTGACCCGCATGTGGAATTGGCCGAAGCCATTGCCTATAGCTATGCCAAGGGCGAAAAAGTTATCATACCGGCCTTTGCCGTTGAGCGTACCCAAGAATTGCTCTATTGCTTACACAAGTTGGCCTCCGAAGGCAAATTGCCGACGGATATGCCCGTTTATCTCGACAGCCCTCTAGCCATTCGTGCCACCGATGTTTTCCGCAAACATATGGATCTATTCGACGACGATGCCAAAGCCATGTTGGCCAAGGGCGAAGATCCTTTTTCACTCCCCAATTTACATTATAGTATGGATGCGCAAGAGTCTCGTATGCTTAACGAAATGCAAGGCTCCGCCATTATTATTTCTGCCAGCGGCATGTGTAATGCCGGACGCATACGGCATCATTTGCGGCATAATCTGCACAAACCGGGTGCAAGCATCGTGTTTGTGGGCTATCAAGGCATTGGCACTCCCGGGCGCAAAATTGTGGAAAAGGCGGCATCCATAAAACTTTTTGGCGATGATGTACCCATAAACGCAAAAATTTTTACCATCGGCGGCTTTTCTGCCCATGCAGGCCAAGCGCAACTTATGAATTGGGTGGGGGATGCCTTGGACAAGGGCAGTCAGATTATCTTGGTGCACGGCGAAGAAAAAGCTCAATTAACCCTTGCGGAAAAATTGAGAGAAAAATACGGCGTGGAAGTAAGTATTCCTGAATACTTAGATGAACTTGTCTTGGAAGCTTCCGCCAAGCTGCGCCATGTGGACTTGGTACAAATGGACGAACCTGCTGTCGGCTCCGAACACATGCCGATACACAAAGAAGCTGCTCAACCGGCTGTAAATTGGAATTTCATCAGAAACGATCTCGACGGCAAGCTGAAACTGCTCGCAGAACTCTTGGACAGCGTCGAGGACAGGCCATGGCTTGAACAGACAGAATTGCGTGACAGCTTTAATAGCATTTCCTATGAACTTTCAAAATTACTTTCGAGATCATAATGCGTATTATATCAGGACAATGGCGAGGGCGAACCTTAAAAACCATTGAAGGTGCGGGCTATAGACCGGCCATGTCTCGTGTGCGGGAAGCCCTTTTTTCCATGCTTGAGGCACGGGGCATTGTCTGGTCAACCAGCAAAGCTCTTGATCTTTTTGCCGGTTCCGGCTCCCTTGCCTTCGAATGCCTAAGCCGTGGCGCACAAGAAGCCCTACTCATGGAAAATTCCCCCAAGGCGGTGAAATGTCTGCAAGAAAACGCTCTCAAATTGGGAGTTGACGAAAGCAGATGTCGCATCCGCCAAGACGATGTCATTAAAGCACTTGGCAAACGAGCCTTACAACAATATGATGTGGTTTTTGTGGACCCACCTTACGGCAAAAATTATATTCTTCCCACTTTAAACGGCCTCTTGCGTTGCGGCTGGGTGCACGCTGATAGTATTATTACGGCTGAAGTTGAATCATCCCTTGCATTTGACAGTGAGACTGCCCATCCTGAGCTTATGGTACTTACAGAACGAACTTTTGGACAAACTCGAGTAATTTTATGGCAAATAAAGAACGCATAGCAATTTATCCCGGTACATTTGACCCCATAACCAATGGACATTTAAGTCTCATTAAACGTGGGCATGAGGTTTTTGACAAAGTTATTGTGGCTGTTGCCGACAATACCCCCAAGGCTCCTCTCTTTTCCCACGAAGAACGGGTGGAGTTGACACGGGAGGCACTGGCGGACGTTGAAGGCGTTGAAGTACAACCATTTTCAGGTCTTCTGGTCAATTATGTTGTGTCACAAGGGGCAAATATTATTTTGCGTGGCTTGCGTGCTACTTCTGACTTTGAGTTTGAATTTCAGCTGGCACTCATGAATCGCAAGCTTGATAAAAATGTGCAAACTGTTTTCTTGATGACTGAGTACCAGTGGCTCTATATTTCGTCCACCATAATTAAAGCCGCAGCCAGTCATGGTGGTGATGTAACAGGGCTGGTTCCTGATAATGTTCTCAAGCGTTTACAGGAAATATATGCTTCCGGTGAAGTACGCCAAGGGACGCCTTGTTTGGCGCCATCTGCCGGTGGATTCAAGATTGTCAATTAACAGGCTGTTGAAAAAAAAGGGGAGCTGCAAGGAAGGCGAAGCTTTTTGCGAAGGGCGTGTATCCAGAAAACGAGACCTCTGCACAATTCATAAAATTGACAAAATACATGGATTGCTTCACTGCGCTCGCAATGACTTTCGTTATAAAACCAAATCATTGCGAGGAGCGAAGCGACGAAGCAATCCATGCCTTTTTGAATTATGCAGACATCTTGAAACATACATAACCGTAGCAAAAATCAAGCCTGACGCAGCAGATGCCTTTTTCAACTACTGTAGTGTGTTCAAAAAGGGGCAAATGCAAGGAAGTTAAACAATTCAAGGTGCGATGTGTATACAGACATACATGAGCAGTTTGGATTGTTTAACTGACGCAGCAGATGCCCCTTTTTCAACGCACTACCACTCTCGCTCTGTGTTACTTCCGATAAACCCGCCAGCAATGGCGCCAAGACCGGCACCCACCAAGGCTCCAACGCCAAGGACACCACCGGAAACAACGGCTACGCCAAGCCCGCCTGCCGCACCCAAAGCAGCTCCGCTGGCTGTTCCTTGCGTAGTGGCGCTCATATTGGTGCAGCTGGTGCTACTCATTACAGTTATGGCCAATATACAAGCAATCATAAAATTTTTCATGATGTATCCTCATAGCAGCTAAAATTTACGCCTTTTTTACAGTTTGGCGCAGCTTTTTTGCTGTGTTCGCTAAAAGATTTTTGGAGCTTGCAAGCGCAAGCGCAAAGCGTTGCCCACAACCGTCAGTGAGCTGAGGCTCATACTTGCAGCAGCAAGCATGGGGTTTAGCGTGAGTCCCAATAGACCATAAAATAAGCCGGCTGCCACAGGAATGAGCAAAGCGTTGTATGCAAATGCCCAAAAAAGATTTTGCTTAATGGTACGCATGACAGCCATACTTAATTTGAGGGCACCGGAAACATGCGCCACATCACTTTGCATAAGTACAACATCTGAGGATTGTAGTGCAATATCTGTACCTTTACCTATGGCAATGCCCACATGCGCCCGTGCCAGAGCCGGAGCATCGTTTATGCCGTCGCCTACCATGATGACTTTATGTCCGGCTTCTTGCAGTTCTCGTATTTTTTCTTCTTTTTCTTGGGGTAGGACTTCGGCAAAAATGTTTTCTATATCAACTTGATCTTGCACGGCTTTAGCTGTGAGCGCATTGTCTCCCGTAAGCATAAATACATTAAGCCCCAGTGTTTTAAGGTCTCGCACGGCAGAGCGACTTGTTTCTTTTACCGTATCGGCAACGGCAATGAGTCCGAGGAGAGACTTGTCACGCACAAAATAGAGGACAGTTTTTCCTAGTCTTGCCAGTTCTTTTTCTTTATCATGCAAGGGATTGAGAATATTTTCCTTGGCAAGGAGGCGAGCATTGCCTGCTAGTAAGGGGGTTTCGTCTTGCATGGCACTGATACCAAGGCCGGGCATTTGAGTGAAGTTTATAAATTTATCTGAAGGGATAAGTTCCAAATCGTATTCTTGTGCTTTGTGCACAATGGCTTGCCCAAGGGGATGTTCGGAAAATTTTTCAAGGCTTGCGGCTGTACTCAATAGAACTTTTTGCTCGTCTGAAAGCTTTGCCTGTTGAGTGTTTTCGTGGACAAAATTACTCCCGAGGGTAATAATATCCGTTACCACGGGCTTGCCATGGGTGAGCGTACCTGTTTTATCGAGTACAACGGTGTCTATATTTTGCATACGCTCGATGGTGGCCGCTGATTTGAATAAAATACCGCGCTCTGCGCCCATACCCATACCCACCATAATGGCTGTGGGCGTTGCAAGACCAAGCGCGCAAGGGCAAGAGATGACGAGCACAGAAATGGCAGTGGAAAGAGCAAATTCCAAGCCGGAACCAAGCAGCATCCATGAGGCAAAGCTGAGAACGGCAATACCAATGATGATGGGCACAAAGATGGCGCTGATACGATCTGCAAGCTTGGCAATGGGAGCTTTGGAGGCGGTGGCCGTTTCCACAAGTTCAATAATTTGCGCAAGTACGCTGTGTTCTCCGCTGCCGGTGACTTGCATGTGAAAATATCCGGATTGGCAGATGGTTGCCCCGATTACACTGTCGCCCACTCGTTTTTCCTGAGGGAGACTTTCGCCGGTGATGGCAGATGTGTCTATAAAAGCTTCACCTTGCGTAATAATGCCGTCGGCGGCAAGGCTTTGCCCGGCGTAAACCACAAGTATATCGCCCTCTTGTACATCATGGCTGGCAATGCTGACCTCTTCTCCATCACGCAAGACAATGGCCGTGGGAGGAGTTAGGCGCATAAGAGCGTCAATGGCCGAACCGGTACGCTCACGGGCTTTATTTTCGAAAAACTTACCAAGTCCAATGAGGGCTAAAATCATACCGGCGGAATCAAAGTAGAGGTTACCAACAAAATGATCGATACTTGCCACATCGCCGATTTTTTGAGCGGCAAAAATCCGCCAGAGTGCGTAAGTGCCAAAAAGTGCTGCAGTGGCTGAACCTAAACCCACCAAGCTATCCATATTTGGACTTGCTGTGATGATACCTCGAAAGCCGGAGATGAAAATTCTTCGGTTAATAAGGAGGATGGGAAGAGTGAGTAGGGCTTGTGCCAAAGCCCAATTCAAGGGTGCGCTTTGCATGGTGAGAAAGTTAGGTAAGGCTATGTTAAGCATGGGCGCCATGGCGACATACATCAATATGGAGGCAAAAGTCAAAGATAAAATTAAGGATAGTGGCCAGTTACTCCAAAAACTTGGAGTTGCAAGTTCTTCTTGCTCTAGGTCTTCTTGCTCAAAATTTTGTTGCTCGTTGTCGGAAACTACGGCTTCTTTACCACCTTTTACGTTTGACGATGCTTGCACCGGCAATGAAGGGTCGCCTTCGCCGGCAGGAGCAACAGGTACTGCCGATGAAATGGGCGTTAATCCGATGTTGTGCTCTTGCCTCAAGGTGGGTGGCGGCGTATTTTTTCCGCTGATATGATCCATAATACCCTTGAAGGCTGTGGCTGTGTAGCCTGCCTTTTCCATGCTTTGTACTATGTCGCCCACTTGGATTTTTGCGCCGTCAAAGCTGACCAGCATACTTTTGCGTAAAATATTAACATTGACTTTTTCAATGCCGTCAAGGGCAGAAAGAAGTTTTATGACCTTGGCTTCGCAGGATGTGCAATGTACATTTCCTATGTTGAACTCTTGCTTTTGAAGTTTATTTTTTTTTTCGTTCTGCTTAGTCAAAGCGGCTTGTTCTTGCTCCTTCGGCGGCTCAATGAGCGTGATGTTTGAAAGTGTAATATCCTTGGGGATTGTTTCCCATTGAGCACCGACTGTAGCGGCATCGACAGCCATATTTTCGCCTATATTTCCGCTTGCTTGTGCTTCCTGATAGCTATCCTGCGCCCTATCACCCGACGCATTATTTTGAATCGAAGCCGGTTTTTCTTCTTTAATTTGTGGTATTTTTCGTTGTTTCACCGTGCTTATATGGGGAATAAGAGGCATAAATGCAGATTTATCCACGGGTTTCATGGCGTATTTCGTATTGACAAAGTGGTTTTCTATGCTTTCAATGCTCATTTTTTCGCTGTCAAAGGTGACGACAACGCTCTTGCGCAAGGTATCCACATAGACTTTTTCAACGCCTTCAAGCTGCATAACTGCCGCATGGATTTTGCTTTGGCACGAGGCGCAATGCACCTTATTAAGCATGAAGCTTTGTTCCTGCAATGTTTTGACATCATCATGGGAGCTATGTTTTGTTTCGTGAGCATTGCTGTGCGTAGCGAGCTCTTCCATTGGTGGACTTGGTGCTTCTCCGTGCCCTTCAAGGGAAATATCCTCTTGTTTGTGGATGTAGCGGGTGGGCGTTGCCGAAAATCCGGCTTGTTGCACATGGGAAACAATGGCGGCTACTCCCAGTGCTTCGTCATTGAACGTGACTTGCATACTCTTGCTTTCAAGGTCAATGCTCACTTCTTGCACTGCGGGAAGTGCCGAAAGTGCCTTGGTTATTTTTGCCTCACAAGCAGAGCAATGCGCATTGCCAAGGATAAAAGACTGTTTTTGCATATGGAACACTTCCTCAAATGTGAAGTTGAGTTTTATTATTCTTGAGTTGTTCGTAATCAGCTTTTTCTATTTTTTTTGTGCTTTTTTCCGTTTTTTTCGTAGTAGCGGAGAGGGGTATCATCGTTTTGAAATCGTTCCCCGTAACGTCATTAACAAAATGAGCCGGCAAGAACATTGGATAAAAAGTTCTCAATACCAATAATATGCACTGTTGCCGATGAAGGCAAGAGTACATATTAAGGTATTTTATTTATTATAAAGCAGTAAATGGTGGCTGTGCAAGGTTTATTTTTTTTGCAAAGCCAATTTTTGGATAATGATTTCAGCAACTTTTGCTGTATATTCCTCACCGGTTACTTGTTCTTTCTCTGATGACTCAAGTAAAAGTTCAGGATTATTCACCAGCTCTTTCTGTGCCACTATGCCGTATTCAGGGGCAAAGCTGTCGCTAAAATACATATCTTGGAAACCGGAAAATTTGATGCTGTGGGCAGTGGCATCAAGCACTGTTTTTTGCTGTTCATTAATGAGTTGTAACTCCAAAGCACGGCGCATTCCGGCAAAGCATTCGCCGCCTTGTGTGCAGGCAATATGCCCGTGCTTATTGGCGAGCAGCGTGGCATCCATGATTTGTTGTTCCGTAACTTGGAGTACGTGGAAGGCATCTTCTCCTGCTATTTTGACATATTCTGCAACAATTTTTTGTACTCTCGGGAAGGAAACGGGGTTACCGATCATGGCTGCTTGCGCAACACTTGCTTGCACCTTGACCGGTTCCCATACCCGGCTCTTGGCATCAGCTGCGTAATAACGGTAGACAGGGTCGGCATGGTGGGATTGTACACCGAATATTCTTGGTAAAGTTTCTATGATATTAAGCTTATGGAGCTTTAAGAAGCCGGACATGATGGCAGTGATATTTCCGGCGTTGCCAATGGGCACAAAGAGGTTAACCTTACTCACATCCCAATTATACCACTGTGCCACTTCATAGGCATAGGATTCTTGCCCAAGGATGCGCCAGCTATTTTTGGAATTGAGCAGGGCGACACGGCAAGTTTCGGCTAAATTTTCAACAACTTTCATGCAATCATCGAATACACCCGGCATTTCCAACACCAAAGCTCCGCTTCCAAGGGGTTGAGCCAACTGTTGCGGCGTGACTTTGCCGTGGGGCAAGAGTACCACACTCTTAATGGGACCACCCACATAGGCTGCGTATTGCGCCGCTGCTGCCGAAGTATCGCCGGTGGAAGCGCACACTGTGAGCACTTCTTCCCAATTATTTTTGCGCACAAGTGCTTTCAGATAAGAAAAAGCACAGGCCATGCCCCTATCTTTGAAAGATGCGCTGGGATTTTGCCCGTCATTTTTGTAGGCAAAATCCACTCCCATGAGCTGTTTTAAGGTCGGCGATGCATCTATAATCGGTGTATGTCCTTCGCCAAGGTAGATAATGTCTTCGCTATCCATTACCGGCGCCATAAGCTCGTAATAACGAAAAATACCACGCAAGGACGTGTGTCTTGTACACGCACGGGCATCAAAGAGCTTACGCCAATATGCGCCGTCATGTTCTTTTAATGTATCAAAATTATTGTCTTCCAAGAGGAAAACACCATTACACTTAGGGCAAGTATACAGCAGTTCGTCGCTGGCATAGCGAGCGTTGCAACCAAGGCAGACATACTCAAGGTTACCTCTGTAAGTGGGGAAGTTTTGCATATTATCCTCCGCATACGCATTTTTTTTCCAAGATTTTTCTGTGCCGCTGAGTAGTCGCTCCACGTTCTCACGATGCTTCCATATTACCAGAAGCATGGTGAATAAAGTTAAGGGGAGCATTGCATATTGCTGGCTTACGAGCATTAATAAGGGAAGTGAGACAACGAGTATTAATGAGCCAAGTGAGACATAACCACTTAATTTAATACAAGTCAAGCACAGTACAACCGCAGATAACAATTGAAGCGGTGCAAGAGCCAAGAACGCACCGATGGTGGTGGCAACGGCTTTACCGCCTTTGAATTTCAAAAAACACGAGAATACATGACCAAGGATGGTGGCTGCGGCTGTAGCCATAATGAAGTAGCCGCCCTGTTCACTCTGGTCAATGAAACGTGCTATTATAACAGGTAAAAATCCTTTGACAATATCACAAACAAGCGTGGCAGCTCCAAACTTTTTTCCGCAAAGTCGAGCTACATTGGTTGAACCCACATTGAATGAGCCGGCGTTTCGGGGATCTATGTTGCAATAGTGCTTGGCAATGAGTAGTCCACATGGAATAGAGCCTAAAATATAACTTATTATAATCCAGAGTATTTCCATGGCTATCCTCACATTTCTAAGGTTTCCAAAATGAAAATTTCATTGTATACAGGGTTGACCTTGCCTATGCGTACCTGAATTTCCTGTCCTTGTATGGCACGCTCGCCAAATAAATGTCGCCGCCCCCGTAAGCTCAGCTGTTCGTGCGGTAAATTTACCGAAACAAAATTGTCATTTTCTTCAGTAATAATGGCCGGCCACCATTTCTTATCCCCTTCTTGGCGCATATATTGAAGTCGCCAGTAACGTGGACGAAAACGCTGAACTTGATTTGCGCCATCGTTGTGCATTTGTAAGCCGGCAAGCAGCCTTTCCAGATCTTCTTTATGCCAACGAGGCTGAGCATTTTCTAAAAAGTGTATGATTTGCGCTTCGTTGAGTAAGTCGGAATAACGTCTCAACGGTGATGTGATGGGGATGTAAGCACGAACACCAAGACCGGCATGGGGCTTTGGGTTAAGTTCAAGCATGGACGGCACAAGGGTGCGGATAATGCGAGCCATATCTTGCGGCCTTGTCCAAATACCGGCATATTCTCGAGGAATGGCCACATCTTGGGTGCGAAAAAGCAGAGGAATATTTTGATCTATGCCCCATGTCGCAAGGGCTGTACTTGCCAGAACCATCATCTCAGAAACAAGCAGTTGGGAGCGTGGGGTGGGTTTTGGGTCTTCCATGCTGACACGGATTTCTTCCCCTTCGCCTTCCAAAATAATTTTATTTTCCGGTCTGTCCATAACCACAGCCCCTTGGGCTATGCGATATGTTTGGCGCAAGATTGAAAGTTCTTCTCCCAATAAAATCTGTTCTTTGTAGGCAACGCACGCATTGCCTACTTCTATATTGCCCTCTAAAAGTTCTTCGCAGTCTTCGTAAGTAAGGTTGGCTTCAAGCGTTAGCCATTCAAGGCTTGGAGCACAATCAACTATGTTCCCCTCGCTGT
Organism: uncultured Desulfovibrionaceae bacterium; assembly: GCA_964369515.1. Taxonomy (GTDB): domain Bacteria; phylum Desulfobacterota; class Desulfovibrionia; order Desulfovibrionales; family Desulfovibrionaceae; genus CAYJAD01. Next base: position 3,468 of record CAYJHK010000024.1, on the reverse strand, counting down.
CCACCTCTATGCGCACCAATAAGGAAGGGCGTAGCTGATTTGCAAGTAGGGATAATTTATTTATGCCTAAGCTTTCCGGCAGCATATGATATGTTGCTTCCGGAAGATACAGGCTTGTGGAGCGTTGCATAACGGCTTTATCAAGTTTACCGCCAAAGGGCCACATGAGTGCAGGACAGGCCAAGGCCAGTTGTAGGAGGTAGTTACCACTTTCTAGTTTTTCAATATAATAGGCATCGTCAATGTCCTTGGTGGTGGCACTGTCAATGCTGATGAAGGGCAGGGTGAGCGTTTGGCTTCCTTGGCTTGCAACTGATAAAATTTCTTGAACTTCTTCACTGTACTTTTCGTGCCATGCATCACCGGGCGCATAGCCTGCTCTGTCGAGCCAAAAATTATGATGGGCGTTTACAAGTCCCCACGCTGTGGCAAGGTGCAAGGCCATATGCTGCATTTCGGGTAAGCCCTTAACCAAGGAACGCCAAATGACTTCAAATTCACTGCTTTCCGGATCTGCAATTCGTGAAAGGAGGATATTTTCAAGAGTTTGTGCTAGGTTTTCTGAAGGATATTCATCGCTGCCTTCTTGGGGGAGTTGCCTTTTTTTTGACCAAACATCCCATAAGATACGGAAAAAAGCAGCGCCGTTGCCGATGAGGGCATCCCGTTCACGCTGGGCGTTTTGTTCCTTAAGGCGCAACTCAACAACAGCTTCCGTGAAGACTTCAAAATGTGGATTTTGAAAGCGAAAATGGTTTTTGCTCTGTAAAAGCACCTGCCCATACGCAGCGATGGTATCAATGCTGGGATTTTGGACAAATAACTCAGCAAACCATTGGGCTGTGGCCTTTTCAACTTCACCTTGCGACAATTCCCAAACATCCATGGGAGAAATCTCTTCGGCAAGAGCCAGTCTTTTTTGGCGGTGCTCTTCGATGAACTGTATGTTTTTTTCCTTGCTGGATATGTCTGAAGTGGTAGGACCAGACCAAGGAAGCAGGCGATTGGTGCTTAATTTTGTTTCACGCCTGTTGGGAAGTAAAAGACGCAACTTTCCCCCTTGTTCTTCGGTAACAAGGGCAATTTGTGGGGCATTTGCCTCCATATACTCGACAAGGCAACCTGGACCTGGATATGTAACAATGGACACGTTTACAACCTTTTTAATCAACTCTAAAGACACATAATTATGTGTTTACACTCTGTCGCATTTAATACGCTGTGCTTGTTATACAACAAAGAATGCATTTAGGCAATAGAAAGAGCTTAAAGAAAGTCTTTATTTTGCAAACGTGGATTTATCTTAATTCTTTTTAGCCGAGGCAGAAGATAAGTTTTTCAAAATTGTATAAAACGTTCTCTTCTGCCTTCAAAAATTCATGAGTCGGTGACTTCTTATTTTGCACCGTGGCGCATAAGAAACCTCACCATTTCTTTTTGCTTGTGCGCAATGGCTATATCAAGAGCAGTTTTTCCGTTAGGATTTCTGACGTTTATAGTAACTCGTCGAGCCCTTAAATGCGCCTCAGCCACAGGGATGTTTCCGGTGCGTGCAGCTTCCATAAAAATTCTCACCGAAGTCGGATCATTGTATGCTCCCCCCCCATGCCCACGATAATCGTCCAACAATCTGGCAATTCTCAAATGCCCTGCACTTCTCGCGTAGTAAAGTGCATTGCGTCCGTGACGATCGGTTATGTTTTTATTTGCCCCGTGGCGTAAAAGAACTTTGACCGTTTCAAGGTGTCCATTGTTTGCCGCATACATAAGTGCTGTAAAACCACGGGAGTCCTGCATGTTGACTCTGTACCCACGCTCAAGCAGTTTTTTAACACGTTCAGTATTGCCATTGCTTGCTGCGTGCAAAAGATCTGTTTGCTGAACATGTCCGCCGCCGCCAAGCATGTGTACAATGTGTCTATGCCCTCGTTCCACGGCGTAATCACGTGCTGTTTTGCCACGCTGGTCACGTCTGTTTTTATCGGCACGATGGTTCAATAAAATTTTAACAATCTGCTCGTGTCCTCGCTGAGCGGCTTCAATAAGCGCGGTTTCACCACGTCGTCCACGCTTATTGACATTGGCACCGCTAGATAAGAGCAGTCTAATTAAAGGAATGTTACTATGGCGAACGGCTGCTATGAGCGGTCTGTCGCCAAATTCATCGGAAGTATCGGGATGTACACCCCTTTTCAAAAGAGATTTAACTCTGTTTTCCTTCCCTTTTTTAACCGCTTGCACCATATCGCCCTCATAGGCATCGGCTAGAGACGGCATCGTTAAGGCAAGGCAAAGAACGCTTGCAAGGCATAAAATGTATTTTCTCATAGTATCCCCTTATTTTATATTTTTATGCTAATGCTTGCGCCACCAAGGTACCCATTTGTGCAGTGCCCACGAGCGTTTTTCCAATTTCCATAATATCTCCGGTACGATAACCCTGTTGCAGCACAGAGCGCACCGCATGTTCAATGGCAACGGCTTCATCTATGGCACCAAAGGCTAGGCGCAACATCATGGCAGCTGATAAAATGGTGGCCAAGGGATTGGCTTTGTCTTGACCTGCCAAATCGGGAGCTGAGCCATGAATGGGTTCGAAAAGCCCGGGGGAGTCACTGCCCATGGAGGCAGAGGGGAGCATACCCAATGAACCGGTAATGACGGCGGCTTCATCGGAAAGAATGTCGCCGAAAATGTTTCCGGTTACGATGACGTCAAATTGTGAAGGGTCGTGCACAAGCTGCATGGCGGCATTGTCCACATACATATGCGACAGTTCCACATCAATATAATCAGCATGAACTTCTGTTACGATTTCACGCCATAAACGAGAGCTTTCCAGTACATTGGCCTTATCTACCGAGCATAGCTTTCCCTTGCGCTTACGTGCGGTTTGGAAGCCCACATGCGCAATGCGGCGGATTTCGTCTTCATCGTAAATCATGGTATTAAAACCGACTTTTTTGCCGTTACGTTCTTCTATACCACGGGGTTCGCCAAAATACACATCGCCGGTAAGCTCACGAATAACTATTAAATCAAGTCCCTTGGCGGCTGTATCGGCACGCAAAAGACATGCACCGGCAAGCTCCGGAAATAAAATGGCCGGACGTAGATTTGCAAATAATCCCAATTCTTTGCGGATATTTAGCAAGCCCTTTTCCGGCCGGACATTATTGGGGAGGTTATCCCATTTGGGGCCGCCCACAGCTCCAAGAAATACGGCATCTGCCTTCTTGCAGGCATCAAGCGTTGGGAGCGGCAAGGGATCGCCTGTGGCATCAATGGCAGCACCGCCAATGAGTGCCTCTTCGTAGCTGAATTCATGTCCGAATTTGTCGGCCACAGCGTTTAAGACTTTTCTTGCTTCGGTCACAATTTCCGGACCAATGCCGTCGCCGGGCAGTAAACATATATGTTTTTTCATAATTTAACCCTTAATAATTTGTTTAAATTTGCATTCTCACA
>CAYJHK010000023.1:0-15523 GCA_964369515.1 uncultured Desulfovibrionaceae bacterium | reverse complement strand
TCAGCTTCGACTAATTAGTCGTCACTGAAAAAGCACATAAATGACTTAAAATAAATGAGTTATTAGCTAAAATATGTAAATAAAAATGCCGGAAATAAGGGCATGGAATGCACTTTTCCGGCATTTTTATGGTGCTAAAACACGGTTTTTCTGTGACGGCTAACAAAATTTGAACGATAGTGAAAATTTTGCGCCACGTAAAATGAGCCGGAATTCACTTCCGGCGCCCCCGAAGGGGCATTTGAAGTGAGCGTGCCTTTCTGAAAAATGCATGAAAATGCGTTTTTCAGCTTCGACTAATTAGGTTACTGACAAAAGCTATTATACGATGAAGTCTAACCGCTACAGTTTATTACTTCTTCTTTTTTGCTCTGCTTCTATTTTCAGCCACTAAGCCCAAGAGTTTTGGATCGTAGCTTTCCAAGGGGCGGGTTCCGTCCATGAACTCACGAATAATTTTTTTGCGAGCTTCGTAGCCACGTTTTTCAGCCTTGCTGATGGCGGCAGCTCGAGGATTGATAGCCTTTGTCGGATTGATATATTTACCGTTTTGCTTTAGGCGAAAGTCCAAGTGTGGCCCTGTGGAAACGCCCGTACTGCCCACATAGCCAATAATTTGTCCTTGGCGTACCTTGCTTCCCTTCCTTAAACTGCGTCCATAGCGTGAAAGATGCGAGTAGAGCGACTCAAGCCCGGAAGCGTGGCGTACGGTTATATGCTTGCCAAAGCCGCCACGCCAGCCAAGATAGGTGACAGTACCTGCGCCTACGGCCACAATGGGAGTTCCCATGGGTGCGCCATAGTCAATGCCTAAGTGCGGCCTGTAGGTTCCGTAGATAGGATGCCTGCGTCGATGCGTGTAGCCGGAAGTGATGCGGGTGACTCGCAATGGTGACTGCAAGAGAACTTTACGCATGTTTTCGCCCTTGGCGTTGTAGTGCATTTCCCTTTTGTTGCTGTCGTGGTAAAGGAAGCTTTCTAATGTCTTGCCATTATTGGTGAATGAACCGCCAATGGTGCGTCCGTACCCTTTAAACTCTCCATCAAGATAGAGTTTTTCAACTAAGATGGTGAACGAGTCACCCTTACGAACGTCCTTGATGAAATTGACATCCCATTTAAACATATTCACCACAGTGAGTGCCAGCGATTCTTTTTCGTTTAATTTGAGCATGGTACTGTATAAACTGTCTTCAATTTGACCTTTGACAAAGGAAAGCTTTTTATCGTATTCAACTTTTTCAATAAATGCATGGTATTTGCCGCCATTATCCTTAAAGATAAGTTTTTCGGTGTCACTAATTTCATATTCAAAATAAGTGATTTTTTCCTTTTCTGTATCATGCTCCAGCGTGTATGATTTGCCGATTTGAAAGCGTGTTACCGGATGGACTTTCCCAATGGTTTTTGCCAAAGCGTAAGCCGATTTTTGATCCGTATGGTCTAAAAAAATCTCTAGTAGATTATCACCTTCTTCCACTTTCGTCTTAACAATTTGTATTGTATCAAGCCCCAAATCTTTTTTGAAAGTATCTTTGTACTCTTCGGTGAGGGAAGCAGTTTTGCCTTCACTACTTGCGACTTTCTCGGTCTTCTCGGTTTTCGTATCCTTTGTGGCAACTTCTGTTTTTTCAACTTCCTTCTGTTCAATTACTTTTGGAGCAATTTCTTGATTTTTTTTGGCAATTTCTTGAGATTGCGTGGGCTTTGAAATTTCCTCAGATTTTTTAGGTTCTGTGATGTGAGCTTGCGCAGGATTTTCCTCGGCATTTTTTTCATTATTTGCCATCTGTTCTGTAAGCGGCTCAGCTTTTTTAAGAACTTCTGGAACTTCAGGGACTTCGAGGGCTTCTGGAGCTTTAGCTTGCTCCTTGGTCTGTCCTTGGGATTGTTTTTGGGCTTCTACCTTGGCTTGAGCGTTTTCAGTCGATTGAATATTTCCCTGAGGCTTTATTTTTTCTTGCGCCTTAGGTTTTTGAGTTTGTAAGCTAAAAAGATTTTTAGCAAAATCCACTTGTCCAAAATTTTCCTTCAAGTTCAGAGCAACATCGGCATTTTGAGGCGTTTGCTCAAGATTATTTGTTTGCTCGCCAACGATTGCCGTGTTTGGTTTTGAATTGTTACTATCTTTGTCTGCAACAGGCTGAGAATTTATGCCGGCTTGCGGTGATGAGCTTACTTCAGTGTTGCCTTGTATAACTGTCCATAGCTTTGGACCAAGCATTCCGCCGCTGATAAAAATGGACAGGCCAAGGATGGTATAAAGAAAATTACGTATCATATGTACCTCGATATTAAGTTATCAGTTATAGCTTAATCCTATTAATTGTTGATATTGTATGTTAAAAAATATTTTTTGTCCATAGAGAATATGCTCAAATGCAAAAAAAATGTAATACCTCTAAGCATATATTCACGCTGAGGTGTTTTGGGACAAAAAATATGCGCTGGTGAATTATCGGTGTTTTCGAAGTTTCTGCTTACTTTTTTGAACTTTTGGAGGTGTTTTTAGTTTCTTTATGGTTTACGCGTAGCCAAAGCCCCTGATGATTTGCCATGGCAAATGGGGTAACTTGTTTTTTGTATTGCTCCGCCGGTATGAGCAAGTAAACAGGTTTACTCAAATTATCGAGCACATAGGATTTATTACCACTTTTGGCGACCAAGACGGCATGACCGCCAATATTCACATTATCATGTAAAAAAATCAGCCAAAGATTTTCTATGGGCCAGTTAAAATGTTGGAGTGCAAAAAATTTAGTAATGGCATAATCTTCGCAGTCACCGCTACGGTTGGAAATAAATTCTTGAGGTGTCGCCCAATGCTCGTTTTTTCCATAGAAATCCTTGTCTTTGCGAGATGATATGCTATTGAAAAAACCATTGACGTTACGTAATGTTTTAAGGGGGTTTGGGTTTTTTTTCGTAATAGCCAGCAATGCCTTCCATTGTTTTTGGTGTATACTTGGCAAGGGAATTTTATTTCCCTCAAATATAGTTTTGTCATGGAGCTGATTGATTTCTTTCCAACGATTGCGCATAATTTCTGCTTTTTTGGGCAGTTTCACTTTTTCCACCAAGACAAATTCTGCGCCAAGGATATGTACCCTTCTTACATCCTCGGGTAAAACAATGGAAACACTTTCTTTTTCCGCCATAACTTTGGAAGTTGTAAAAACAAAAAAGAGACATAAGCATAGTGCAAATAGGATTTTATATTCATTCATAAATAACTCTCAATACCATGGCATTGAAAGTCAATGCAGGGTCTATGGAATAAAAAATTAACAGAAAAGCCGTTAAGCGGACGCACATTAGTCGAAGCTGAAAAACGCATTTTCATGCATTTTTCAGAATATAAGAATTCGGCAGCAAAATTGAGTTAGATCTATTGCGAAAGCGCTTACTAATGCGCTGACCACCTAACAAACGTTCTACTTTTTTTATTGTCCATGGGTCAAGCTTTAAGATGGCAAATAATTTTCAAACAGTTTAGTATTTTCTGGTAAGCTATTCATATTACGTAGCTTTCATAAGGCAATTAAATGAAGAGCTTTGCACAATCATATTTTAAGATGTCTGTACAATTCAAAAAGGCATGGATTGCCGCGTCGCTTCGTTTCTCGCAATGACTTGATTTTATAACGAAAGTCATTACAAGCGCAGCGAAGCAATCCATGTATTTTGTCAATTTTAAGAATTGCGCAGAGGCCTTATTTTTTTAATGTGAGACATGATGCCTTATGGTAAGGATTATCTCTCTACGAGTTGTCTTTGCGCAAGTTTGGCAAAAAAACCGTTGGCTTGAATTAATTCAGCGTATGTTCCTTGTTCCATGATTTTTCCTTCATTTAAAACCACAATTCGGTGGGCATCGACAATGGTCGAAAGGCGATGGGCTATTAAGATTTTGGTGACTGGCAGCTTAGCAATGGTTTCTTTGACAATATTTTGTGCATTGTTATCCAGAGCACTGGTTGCTTCGTCAAAGAAGAGAATTTTAGGATTTCTTGCCAACGCTCTTGCGATTAAAATCCTTTGTTTTTGTCCACCGGAAAGACCGCCGTCGTTGCCGCTCAAGACGGTATGCATCTGCATGGGCATGGCCTCAATGTCTTTATGGCAGCCAGCTTGTTTTGCCGCTTGCCAAGCGTCATCAAGGGTAAGGGAGGTGGAGCCGGCAACAATGTTTTTATAAATACTGTCGGGAATGAGCTTGCTGTCTTGTAGAACAACGCCAAGCTGGGAGCGCAGCTGACGCAAATTCACTTGATTTAAATCGAAATCGTCATAGGAAATAGAGCCTTGCTCTGGTTTTTCAAAGCCCAATAACAGCCGCAAAAGTGTGGATTTTCCTGAACCGGATTCTCCTACTATGGCCACAAAATCGCCTGCATTAATTTTTAAGCTCACGTCATCAATGATATTTCGTTGTTGTGCATTATATTTGAAGGTAACATTTTTAATATCTATATTACCTTTAATGTGACTAATTTCGCCTTGCCAGATGCTTTCTTCGGGCATGGTTTCAAGTAGAGGTTTTAGGCGTTGAAACATGGGCAGGGCTTCAACTGCGTCGATTAATGCCATTAAAATAGAACTAAATGATGCACTCACTATACCCAAAGCCGATGAAAAGGCCACAAAGTCAGAAAGTGAAATCATTTCATCTGGTGCATAGCGAAAAAGAAAAGTCGTGAGAGCAATCATTATTATTACGGTAACAATGGGGATGGCAGTACTTAATAACGATGTAAACTTTCTACAATTAGCTAATTTAAAATATATATTTTTTTGTACGGAAAATCGTTCGCTCCAATGTTCAAGGGTTTGATTTTCAGTACCTGTTGCTCTTATTTTACTTAGTCCGGTGAAATATTGAATGACATCTCCTTGCATTTCTCCTGAAAGCGTAGCCAATTTCTTTTGCAATCTATAACTGACAACAGCAATAATTGTAAAAAAGCCTGCTATTATAGCATTAAATAAAAGCATAACAATGCTAAAAAAAGTTGAATAATAAAACATTAAAATCAGTGACGGAAATATCATTATCGATGTCAGAACAGTTTTTAAGAATGTGTTATTTAGGGTTTGCGAGAGCTGTATCATACCAAGGCTTCTACTTGTCATATCACCAACTGAATATCCTTTAAAAAACGCAGGCGGAACACTTAAAAGCCTGTCCCAAATCTTGGCTTGCAATGCATAACTTAGGCGGTTTCGAATGCGTACCAAAAGAAAGGCGTTTAGATATTCAATAGTTGCCTTTGTTAAAGCAAATCCCAAGGCCAAAACAAAAATTTGTATAAGAAGCTCATAGTCTGCCAAGGGAATGACTGTTGAAAAAATCACAGAATTTATTATGGGAATTGTTGAACTTAATAATGCTATGATGAAAAATAAAAACGTGGCTCTTTTAAAATCTGAACGAGACATTTCCCATATTATTAAAAAGAGTTTTTTCAAAGTAATGGGTTCATTGGGGAAAGGTTTATAGAAAATAGTACCTTTATTGACTAAGTTTTCAATGAAAAGCGAATCCACACGCTGTATTTCTGCGTCGGTACTCTTATGCCAGTACCATGAATTTTCATCGTCAAGCTGAAAGACGGCAACCCTTTCGCCTGTTACTAACTGTCCCAAAAAGGGGATGCCGCACTTGTACTGCCAATCAACCTCAAGTGTGATGTCTCTCTTGCGTATGGAAGATTGCTTACAAATCATATCAAGATTGATACGGTCATCGGTATTTGTAATAATTTTCGGAATGATAAACGGTATATTTTGGATTTTTCCAAGGGTGGCAATGGCTCCGACTAAGGCGTTTTCATTGGTTTCAAAATTATATTTACCCTTGCTTTTAAAAAAGCTAAAAACATTGGACGTGGCTTTATTATGCGCTTTATCGGACTGTTGTCGAAGAAGTTTGTATTGATCTTTGAAGCTTGTTTTTTGTCGGCAAACAAAATTATCAAAATAGTCATGGAGTTCATGACTCTTATTGACAAAATAAAGATGAAGAATTTCCCCTGAGATTTCTGAATTTACATCTGAAGTTTTTAATAGCAGTGCCATAAATGTAGAAAGTTGGTTTGCTATGAATGATTTATCTTCCTCCGCCAAGGCTTCAAATTGCGCATATGTCAATGTAATATATGTGGTGTTCAAATTGGCAACAGCGCAAAGTTTTATGTTGCTGTGCATATTAGGTGCAATACCACGCAGTGCCGTACAAGCAACATTGGAAAGCGATGCATAATACATTCTATTCATGGCTTGATTATTATTGTCAAATTCTGTCAAGAATATATTGAAGTCACCTTCTTTTAAGAGGTAGATAACATCGGGATTGTCAAGAACAATGAGTTTTCCTGAATTTGAATATTCCAAAAGGTTTTTAGGTAAAGATTTTAAGGATTTTATCATTACATACTCTCAACCAACTTAGTGTAATATCCATTAAGTGACAGCAATTCTTCGTGAGATCCCTGTTCGATGATTTTGCCTTGTTCCAAAACAATGATTCTGTCAGCGTCACGAATGGTGCTCAATCTGTGCGCAATGATAATCGTTGTGCACCCACGACGTCGAATATTTCCATCCACATGTAGTTCGGTGATGGGATCAAGCGCACCTGTGGCTTCGTCCAAAATCAGGACACTTGGATTGATGGACAGAGCACGAGCGATTTCAAGCCTTTGCCTTTGTCCTCCACTGAAGTTGACCCCATACTCTTCCACAGCAGAGAAAAAACCCGACGGACGCTGTCTTATTTCATCATATATATGGGCATCCATGGCTGCTTGTTGTACGGTATGTATGGAAATGGCACGGTTTCTCATGCTCAAATTTTCATAAATTGTTCCCTTGAACATGAAAATTTCTTGATCCACCACCGCAAAGGAGTTGGCAAATAATGTGGCACTCAATTTATTTTTAGGTTTGCCGTCAAAGGTAATTTCACCTGACCATGGGGTATATAAACCGGTGAGCAACTTAGCAATGGTGGATTTTCCGGAGCCTGAAGAACCCACCAAGGCAATGCGTTCGCCGGCTGCTATTTTCAATGAGAAATTTTCAATTATGGGTGCTTTTATGGGATTATAACCAAAAGTAATGGCATTTAACTCAATATAACCTTGAAGTTTACCCATGTTTTCTTCGGCATAATCCACAGTATTATTGTTGAAAATGGGGTCGACTTTATATCGCAGCACATCGTCAATGCGCCCCATGGTCACGTCAAGCTGTTGCACCGAAGAAAACATACCCACAAGTGTTACTATGGGGGCAAAAAAATACCCTATAAGCATTTGAAATGCAAGCAATTCACCCATGGACATAGTACCTGAAAGCACACGGGAAGCTCCAAAAAACAAGATGCCAAGGGTGTTGAGTGAAATAAGTATTGAGGGCATGGCTCTCATAAAAAGTGATGACATTTCAAGCTTTTGTGCAGACATAATTGCATTGGTCTGCACGCCGCTGATGGTGGAAAAAAAATCATCTTCCGCACCTGTTGACCTAAGCGTTTCCATGAGCATAATGCCGGATGCACTTTCTCCCACCAATCGTCCAAAGTCCAACTGCGTGGACTGGCTTAAAATGCGTTGTTTTTTAATTTCCAAAGCCAAAAAAACTATGGTTCCCAAGGCCGTTATGCAGGCTATCATACCAAGAAAGGTGTCATAATATATGAGAAGTGCGCCATAAAATATGAAAGTTATGAATGACAAAATATTAATAGATAAGTCTTGAGAAATAAAATTTGCAATGTCGTCAACAGTTGTCAGTCGGCTGGCCAGTTCGCCCGGTTGGCGGAAATTAAAAAAACTGATGGGCAAGCGAATAATATGTTTGAAGTATTGAAAGGATGATTCCAACGAAAGCTTAATATTAAAACGAATCATGGCATTTTGCTGTAAATTATTTAAGCTTAAGACCAGAAAAGCAACTATTATTGCAACAAAAAAGAGCGGTGTGCCCCAAGCATAATTTTCTCCTGTAATGAATTTATCCACCAAAATGACTGAAAAGCTAGGTATGAGAATATTTGCCGGAATTAATAAGATTCCGGTTAAAATTGTATAGAGTATAACTCTTTTATGTTGGGAAAACCGTTCTTTTAAGAGTTCAATAAAGGAACGAGGCTTGCCTGAAGGAATAAAATTTTCATCGGGGTATATTTCCAAAAATACGCCACTGAAAGATTGATCCATTTCTTCGGTTGTGACAATTCTCTCCCCAAAAGCCGGGTCATTAAGATAATGTTTGTCGCCTTTTCTTCCGGTGTATAATAAGAAGTGATTGAAGTTCCAAAAAAGGATTATGGGAAGTTTGAAGGTGCATAATTTATCAATATCATGCATTTTATAGCCAACAGCCACCATATTGTGCGTCCTGGCTACTTTTAATAAAGAAGAAGCTGTGCTTCCGTCACGAGAACATCCACATTCATCTCGTAAAATTTCCAAAGGAATAAATTTTTTGTAGAAAGCAAATATCATTGCCAAAGAAGCAGCACCGCACTCAATAAGTTCCATTTGCAAAATCAATGGGACTTTAACTCGTTGCGTGCTGAAAAAACTCTGGAGTTTTGATATTATATTCTTAAACATATTTCTAATTTAAAATATTTTTTACTTTTTCTTGCATGACCTCTTCATTCACGCCTATACCGAATAGATCTTTTCGAAATTTAGAAAAAACGATGTCAATGGGGCGTAATGTTTCAACTGCAATGCTGGCACTGCAATACGCACCTTCCGGTATTTTAATGCGGGGGCCACTCCCGTTTGTCCATTCAAATCCGCTAAAGTTTTCAGAATTATTGGTGAGCATAATTTTTACTTCCACGGGCATATTGTTATTCATCTGAAAAATGGCGTCGGAAAAATTTTTATTGCGATATTTCAAGTTCAATGCCTCGGCTGATTGCACATAATTATTCACAGAATGCACAACGCCAAGAATTGAACCTTCCCTTTCGGCCTTCACCATGGAAGGCGTAACTAAAACAGGCATTCCGGCTTCTATTTTTCCGCTATTGTATAGTGAAAAATACGCATAAAGAACCCAGTTATCGGCATGACTTTCCGAAGTATCGTTAATATTTACCACAGGTTGATTGGCATCAACTATCATTCCTCGCTCAACAAGTACCGACGTTACAAGCCCTGTGCCTGAGCTTATGATTTGGGAGTTGGTACGATAAAGATTGTTTTTTTCCGCAAGCTCTTCGGTGAGCGCTACCAATTCCAAATATAATTCCAATTCTTCGTGATTAATTTCCTTTTTTTGCTTGAGATATTCGTTTTCAGCTTTTTTCAGTTCGGTAATTTTTTCAACCAAATTCATGGTAACTCTGTCTCTTTCAGCACGAAAATCGGCAAAATCCTTTTCTGATGTCGCCCCTCTGCTAAGAAGTTTACGTAATGTTTCCAGAAATTTATCGTTCCACGCAATTTGTTCTTTGAGTAAGCCGATGGTTGTATTGAGACTTTCCTGTATTTGCGTTTTTTGAGTTAAGTTGCTGTGATCGAGGGAGGCATTAAAGGCAGCGATTTGATCAATCTTTGTTTTTTTACGCTCAATTTTATCAATCAAACTTTTTATTTCCGAACGTTCCTTGGGTATTAAAATTGTTGCTATTAAATCACCATATTGTACATAATCACCAACCGAAACATTCATTGAAACAATAATGCCGCCTGCCGGAGCATAAGCACTGTAAATTCCCTGCTTAGTAATGATTATACCGCTTGCTGTTATGCGCTCATGAATTTTTCCAAAAAAACCCCAATAAATAATTAAAACAATGAGCAAACCCAAGCTAAGCAGAGCCAACCAACTTTTTTTTGAAACAATAATCAGCGAGCGATCCAACTCCATGGGGCTGAGCACTTTTTGAAGGGCATTTTTTCTAAAAAGAGTTTTTTGCATAGTAATTTAATGTTAGGCATATTCAGCCATGACTTTACAGTTCGTTGAAAAAGCATTGTCTGCTGCGTCAGTGACAACAGTCAAGCATTTTACGAGCGTTCAACATTCTGTGATGATATTGTTTTTACAGAATTTTTGCTTCCGTAACTTTTTCAACGCACTATGACGGTACCGAGGGCTTCAGATTGCATTAAGTAACGCTCGAGGGAAGATTTTTCCCGTCCATCTAAAATAAGCGCACGCTTACACCCTGCCTCAAGGGCAAAAAGGCAAGCATCAACTTTGGGAAGCATCCCACCGTAAATAACTTCTGACTCTTTCAACTTGGCAATGTCTTTAGCATTGATGTTTGTTAAGAGCTTATTTTCTTTATCCAGCACCCCTGGCACATCGGAAACCAATACAAAATAATCGGCTTGTAAGGCTCCGGCCAAGGCTCCGGCTGCTGTGTCGGCATTGATATTTAATCCAATACCGCCAATATCTTCTGCATTACCGGCCACCGGCGCAACAACTGGAATAAAGCCATTATCAAGCAAACATTGCACCAAGGCATCATTAACCCTTGGTACATCGCCAACAAGGCCGAGTTCTTTGCGTAAAATTGTGGCACTGAACAATGCGCCGTCCTTACCGCAAATACCTACAGCCTTACCGCCTTCCTTTTGCAACAGTGAAACAACGGCCTTATTCACTTGTCCGCAAAGAGCCATTTCCACAGCTTCCATGCTGGCATTGTCGGTAACACGTAAACCCTGCTCAAAACGGCTTTCTATATTCAAACGTGACAAAAGCGCACTTATATGCGGCCCTCCGCCGTGTACCAGCACCACACGCATTCCATCTTGCACAAGCTTTACTATGCTTTTGGCAAAAGGAGCACGCAACTCTTCCTTGTCCATGGCATGACCGCCATATTTTATAACCAACGTCGACATGAAACAAACCTTATCTTTCTTAATTATTGATTATACTTGAGGGGCATCCTTTGCCAAAGTAGCAACCATAACCGCCTTAATGGTATGTAAACGATTTTCCGCTTCGTCAAAAGCCACATTGGCAGGCGATTCAAAAACAGAGTCATCCACTTCCATGGCTTCAATACCAAATTTAGTATACACTTCTTCGCCTATGGACGTTTCTCTGTTATGGAAAGCCGGTAAGCAGTGCAGAAATTTACAATGGGGATTACCGGTAAGTTGCATGGTTTTTTGCGTAATTTGGTACGGTTTCAGCATTTGTATACGCTCTTCCCACACATTTTTATCTTCACCCATGGAAAACCAAACGTCGGTATACAGAAAATCACAACCTTCAACACCGCCGGCCACATCATCGGTTACTTTAATGCTTGCACCGGATTGCTTGGCAAGAGAGGCGGCTACTTGCTGAATTTCTGCACTTGTTTGAAGATTTTTTGGCGAAATGGAACGAAAATCCATGCCCATTTTCGCAGCTCCAATCATAAGCGAATTACCCATATTAAAACGTCCGTCGCCAAGATAGGCAAAACGTATTTCATGAAGTGGCTTTGGGCAATGCTCAAGCATGGTCATGAAATCAGCCAACACTTGCGTTGGATGAAATTCATCGGTAAGTCCGTTGTATACCGGCACTGAGGAGTATTTAGCGAGAGTTTCCACAATTTCTTGCCCAAAACCACGGTATTCAATGGCATCATAGAGACGACTGAGCACACGAGCAGTATCGGCCATGGATTCTTTTTTGCCGATTTGTGAACCGGAAGGCCCTAGATATGTGGTGCAAGCGCCTTGATCATAGGCTGCCACTTCAAAGGCGCAACGTGTTCTTGTGGAATCTTTTTCAAAAAGCAAAACAATATTTTTACGCTTAAGATATTGTTCTTCTGTTCCATTTTTCTTACTCGCTTTTAAATGTGCCGATAAACGCAATAAATAGGCTATTTCTTCGGGCTCAAAATCCAATAACTTTAAAAAATGTCTATTAGTCAACTGCATATGTAAAATGCTCCGCTTAATTCATGCTGCCGGAAATTAATTTTTCAACAGGCTGTTAAAATGTAAGTAAGTACGGCATCCGCCTGCATGGCAGCAGCCTGCATAACACGGGGTGCCAGCGGCGGCATAAAATGTACATCGCTTTTAAAATCACCCACGACCACAAGATGTTTACCCAGCTTGCGACTATGCATATTTGAACCACCGTAACCGGCAATCCCGGATGCACTTACGGTAAATATTTCTTTCTTAATACTTTCTTCCACAAAAATCCGTTTACTCAACGCATCATCCAAAGCCTCCACCCAAAGCATGTTCTGTCTCAACAAGGGTTGAAGCGTATGAATATTAAGGTGTAACTTGTGTTTTTCAAGCTTAAGTTGTGGATTAAGTTCAAGCAATATTTGTGCCAAAGCATCCACCTTGGACATGCCCACATGCTTCGGAAAATAATGCTGACGATTTAAATTGGATGCGTCCACGCTATCATCGTCCACAAGTACAAAATCTTGTATACCGCTACGCACAAGTAACATGGCCACATTGGAACCAAGGCCGCCAAGTCCGGCAATACCAACCCGTGCCGCTGCAAGTTTTTCCAACTCTGCCGGCGATAAATAGCGTTCTAAACCTTGCATGGCCTAATTTTTAAGACTATGGATTGGAGCAGGGATACGTCCACCAAGCTCAATAAATTTTGAGGCATCACCTTGAGGTACGGGCATAATACTTGCTTTACCCAGCAATCCGCCAAAATGTACCATATCACCGACCCCCTTGCCGGGAACCGGTATGAGCCGGGCAGCGGTGGTTTTATTATTGATGACACCAATGGCCATTTCATCGGCAATAATTGCGGAAATGGTGCTGGCACTGGTATCACCGGCAATGGCAACCATATCCAAACCAACGGAACACACAGAAGTCATGGCTTCAAGTTTTTCCAGCGAAAGCAATCCCTTATTGGCGGCATCCTCAATACTCGAATCCTCTGAAACAGGAATGAAAGCTCCGGAAAGTCCACCCACTGACGAAGATGCAAAGGAACCGCCTTTTTTAACGGCATCGTTAAGTAGGGCAAGAACTGCCGTGGAACCGGGCGCACCTATGCTTGAAAGTCCAAGGCTTTGAAATATTTCACCCACAGAGTCACCCACCGCCGGCGTTGGCGCAAGGGATAAATCGGCTACACCAAAGGGAACGCCAAGTCGCTTGGCAACATCCTTACCGATTATTTCACCCACCCGTGTTACCTTAAAAGCAGTGCGCTTTATGACATCGGCAACATCCAATAGGGTAAATGGCTCTGCATTTTTCCTCGCACTGAGCAAGGCTCGATCGATGGCTTTTTTGACCACGCCGGGGCCGGAAACACCGACATTAATAACCACATCCGGCTCGCCTACGCCAAGATAGGCTCCGGCCATAAAGGGCACATCTTGCGGAATGTTGGCAAAAATCACAAGTTTAGCACAGCCTAAACCGTCGCTGTCTCGGGTTGCCTCGGCCACCTTTAATATTTGCCTGCCCATAAGTGCCACAGCATCCATATTGATTCCACTTTTGGAGGAGGCCACATTGATGGAAGAGCAGATACGTTTTGTTGAGGAAAGGGCATCGGGCAAAGATTCAATCAAGGCCAAATCGCCACGGGCAAAACCCTTTTCCACCAGCGCAGAAAAGCCACCCAAAAAATCCACATTGGCCTCTTCAGCCGCTTCATCCAGCGCCTGACAAATGCGTACCATACCGGCTGCATCAAATGAAGCTCCGGCTACGGCGATGGGACTTACGCTAATGCGTTTATTAACCACGGGAATGCCGTATTTCTCGCCAATCTCATCGCAAATTTGCACAAGATTTTTGGCATGTGTATGAATTTTTTTGCGTATTTTATCAATAAAAATTTGTAAATCATGACTTTGGCAGTCAAACAAACTTATCCCAAGGGTGACAGTACGCATGTCAAGATGTTCGTTGCGTACCATATTAAGAGTACTAATAATTTCACGGTCAGAAAGCATATTTACCCCCACCTATATTGGCGCAATACGGTTTATAGCTTCAAAAATATCACGATGTTGCATAGATGTACGCACCATAAGTGCTTCTCCGACCAAGCGTAATTTTTCACGCACCGCCTGCAATGCCACGGCGTTGGGTATCATAACCTCAAAAAGGAAGAAAGCATTATTCTCGCCTTCTTCACTAAATGAAGCTTTTAAATTTTCGATATTTACGTTATGGTCAGCAAAAACGGTACTTAAAGCAGCCACAAGTCCGGTGCGATTTGGTCCAAATGCCGTCACCACAAAGGGTGAGGAGGGTACAGTGGCGCACCACGCATCTTTATTGGCAGGGCGTACAATGATAGATAAATCCACATTGCGCTCGGCAAGCCCATTTTCCATATATGTATGCAAGTGTTCAACAGTACAAGAAATTGGCGCACTTACTGTAAAAATTGCTGCAAACTCACCACTGGAAATAGCTTGCGAAAGCGCAACAATGTCGCATTGCGCTTTTTCCAAGAGCGATGAAACAGCAGCCACTATGCCGGGACAATCTCTGCCCAAGAATGAAATGACTAAGGAATGCATATATTTCCCCCACACGACAGACTATATAATCAAAGTAAGAGTGTATAACCTTGCCTTCATATTGTCATCACTTAATTTTTGTGTATTATTACAATTTTAACACAATACCCTTGAAATAATTATAGATAAAATATAATTAAATTTTAACATCCTTCAAAATATCCATACATTCAAGATGGGTAAACTCAAATCGCAATGGAGTTAGGGTTATATATCCCTTGGTAATCAAATCACGGTCAGAGCCTTCTTCCACATCTTCTTCTGAAAATTCACCATGTAACCACCAATAATTACGCCCTCGTGGGTCTTGGCGTCTGTCATAAACATCCTTCCATTGAGCCATACTTTGAAAAGCCGTGCGTATACCAAGTGTTTCACTTATGGGCATATCCGGATAATTGACATTAACAACAGTAGATTTAGGTATTTTATCCCAAGGAAGCGTTTCGGCCAGCTTCACTGCATGGCGAGCTTGCTCAAGTAAATGTGTTGGAGTATAATTATTATACGATACAGCCATGGCAGACACGCCGGCAAAAGCTGCTTCACAAGCAGCGGCTATGGTTCCGGAATATTTAACATCCGGTCCGGCATTGGGGCCGGAATTGATGCCGGATACCACCAAATCGGGTTTCTTTGGGCACAAGTCCAAAAGAGCAAGTTTTACACAATCGGCAGGCGTACCGTGTACCCCCATACCCATAAAGTTCACCTCAGATACTTCTTCGGCTCGCAAGGCTTGAAAAACCGTGATGGCGCTTGATACTGCCGACTGTTGCGTCATGGGCGCAACAACATATACTGTGTGTCCTGCTTCGGTGAAGGCAGTGTACAGGGCACGCAAACCAATTGCGTAAATACCATCGTCATTACTCAATAAAACATTCATAGTAAGGCCTCCCAAAAACATTTATTTACCACAGGGTATTCAAAAAGAGTAAAATTTTAAGGAAACACTGATTAATTATTTTTTTGAGGGGGGAAGGGGAACTTTTGCCA
>CAYJHK010000022.1:0-16798 GCA_964369515.1 uncultured Desulfovibrionaceae bacterium | reverse complement strand
TTTGGCGCAAGCAAAAGTTCCCCCCACAAAAAATATCGTAAATTAGAATCACGTGCTATTTTACCACGTGAGGCTTTTTGGGGGATGGGGAAAGTTTGAGGGAGGGGTGTGGAGCCAACCCAAAGGGCGCGTAGCATTCCCGATAGCGAGTTCTTCGAGCTTTACGGGAATTGAACGCAGAGCGGAACTTTTTGGTGCAAGCAAAAGTTTCCCCAACAAAAAAAAGCGCAAATGAAAATGCCCTAGAAAAATAACGCTGCAAATGAAAAAAAAGCTTGACGAGCTCCAAGACTTTAATCTATATAACTCTTGCCTCATGTAGGAGCGTAGCTCAGGTGGCTAGAGCACTTCCTTGACATGGAAGGGGTCAGCAGTTCAAGTCTGCTCGTTCCTACCAAACAATAATATTTATGCGAGGGGAGGGGTAACCTTCCCCTTTCTTTGTATGTGGAGTTTTTTGTGATTGTTTGCGTTGAAGAAAATACCTTTGAAGTTCCCGCACAAAGCATTGACGAAGCACAGAGCTGTGCCGATGTCTTAAAAGCTGTGCTGAGTGGAAAAAAAATGAAGAGCGTGCTTGCCTGTAAAATAGGCGATGATCTTTACGACCTTTGCGCTCCCTTGCCTGCAATCACTGATAATGTCTGCCTTGAACCAATCTTTATGGATTCAGCTGAAGGCCTTGAAATTTTGCGACATTCGGCTTCGCATATTATGGCCGCCGCTGTGCAAAGTCTTTTTCCCGAGGCAAAAGTCACCATTGGGCCGGCCATTGACAATGGTTTCTATTACGATTTCGATGTGGAAAAGCCTTTTTCTGCCGAAGACCTCGTGGCCATTGAAGCAAAAATGCAGGGCATGATTAAAGAAAGCTTGCCGTTTGAGCGTTCTCAAATGCATAAAGTTGATGCCGTGACGCATTTTGCCGCCCTTGGTGAAAATTATAAAGCAGAAATAATTGAAAGCATCGATGAAGAGCATCTCACATTTTATAAATGCGGTGAATTTTTGGATATGTGCAGAGGTCCTCACGTGCCGCATACGGGTTTTGTGAAGGCTGTGAAGCTTTTGTCGGTTGCCGGAGCGTATTGGCGTGGCGATGAAAAAAATAAGATGCTTTCACGCATTTACGGAACAGCCTTTGCCGATGAAAAAGCCCTTAAGGCTTACTTGACTCGGCTTGAAGAAGCCAAAAAGCGTGATCACAGAAAGCTTGGGCGAGAGCTTGAGCTGTTTACATTTCACGAAGAAGTTGCTCCCGGTATGGTTTTTTGGTTGCCTAAGGGTATGCTTATCCGCACCATTTTGGAAGATTTTTGGCGTAAAGAACATTTGAAGCGCAGTTATGACATCGTGCAAGGTCCGCAGCTTTTGCGTGTGGAAACGTGGCAAAAATCCGGCCATTACGACAACTATCGTGAAAATATGTATTTTACCCACATTGAAGACGATCAATATGGCGTAAAACCCATGAACTGCATTTCGCACATGCTTATTTTTAAAAATTCCTTGCGCTCGTATCGTGAGTTGCCGCAACGTTATTTTGAACTTGGACTTGTGCATCGGCATGAAAAATCCGGTGTTTTGCACGGGCTTATGCGTGTTAGGCAGTTTACGCAAGATGATGCGCACGTTATATGTATGCCCGAACAGCTTGAAGACGAAATCATTGATATCATAAAACTTATCAGTGATTTGATGCAACTTTTTGACTTTGATTATAAAGTGTTCATTTCTACTCGTCCCGAAAAAAGCATCGGCAGTGATGAGGCTTGGGAGCTTGCCACGGACGCACTCATAAAAGCTGTGAAGCGTGCGAATATAGATTACCATATCAATGAAGGTGACGGCGCATTTTACGGGCCAAAGATTGACGTGAAATTGCTGGACTCCATTGGGCGTGAGTGGCAGTGTTCAACCATTCAATGTGACTTCACTTTACCGGAGCGTTTTGAGCTTGAGTATGTGGGGCAAGATGGCGAGCGGCATAGACCGGTCATGGTTCACCGTGCCATCATGGGATCCCTTGAGCGTTTTATAGGTATTTTGGTAGAGCATTATGCAGGGGCTTTGCCCACATGGATTGCACCGGAACAAGCTCGAGTGCTCACCGTTACCGATGCGCACAATGACTTTGCCGTAGAAGTTGAAAATACACTTACAAAACATGGTTTTAGGGTGAGTGCCGACACTCGCAATGAAAAACTTGGCTTCAAAGTACGTGAAGCCCAGCTTGCAAAAGTGCAATATATTCTTGTTGTTGGCGATAATGAAGTACAATCGCAAAGCGTGAATGTGCGTCTGCGTTCCGGAGAAAATCTTGGTGCCATGAGCCTGACTGATGTTGCTAAGCTTATGGCTGATGATTGTGAAAAACCGTTTAAAGAGAGAGGTATGTGCTATAGCTTCGCCTAATACGAAACCGCGGCGAGAAATGCCGCAAGACAGTGTGCGTCGCAATGAAATGATACGTGCTCGTGAAGTGCGTGTTATTGGTGCCGACGGGGATCAGCTCGGAATTTTATCCCGTAATGACGCCATTTTGGTAGCCAAGGAAGCCGGTATGGACTTGGTTGAGGTTGCTTCCAATGTTGAGCCTCCTGTTTGCCGAATTATGGACTATGGTAAGTTCAAATACGAGCAGCAAAAAAAGAAGCAGGAAGCAAAAAAACGGCAAACGGTGGTGCAAATAAAAGAAATAAAGGTGCGCCCCAAGACCGATGACCACGACTATGAGACAAAGGTGCGACACATTCGTCGCTTTTTGGAAGCCGGTGATCGCTGTAAAGTAACTGTCTTTTTCCGTGGGCGTGAGATTGTGCATAAGGACAGAGGTCTTGCTATTTTGGAGCGTGTGGTACAAGATACTGCCGATATTGCCAAAGTTGATCAAGAAGCTCGTTCCGAAGGTCGCACATTGCAAATGCTCCTCATCCCTAAGCCGAAGGGTTAAACCTATGTGTTTATAATTACTTAGTATCTTAGGAATATAAAATTTATTTGTAACTTGTTCTTGCCATTGTAGAAAATTTAGTGCAAGTTACATGCTCTTTACGGCAGTGCATACTGTTATAGTATAATGTCGTGAAGTTTACTGCATATTGCCCGTGTATAATTTCATGTAACCTATACAAAGCAATGCAAGACTTGCGCATATTGTCCAAAGTTAAAACATAAGGAGAATTTTCATGCCTAAAATGAAAACCAGACGCTCAGCTGCCAAACGCTTTGAAGTGACAGGCAGCGGTAAATTTAAGCGTCGTCGTCAAAACTTGCGTCATATTTTGACCAAGAAAAATGCTAAGCGTAAAATGCGTCTTGGACAGGCCACCTTGGTAGATAAAACCAACGAAAGCGCCGTGCGTCGTATGATGCCCTACGCCTAGCCGGTTTGCATATCTTTATAAATGTTTCATAAATTTTTTTCTTTTCAATAAGTTGAAATATTAAAAGGAAAAGTGATTTTAAATAATCAATGAAGTATGCACTTTTGCTTAGTTGGCACATATTTAACAATGTTTGTAGACTAAGAGTCATAAGGTAAAAAGCTTTCAAATCCCGACACATTGGGTGCTTGAGCCTATGACGTTTTTTTGAATGTAATCAAGCTGGCACGATCCTCGCCTCGCTTGATAATTATTGGAGGTTTCCATGCGTGTAAAGAGGGGTCTTGCCGCACATCGCAGGCATAAAAAATACCTTGCCCTAGCCAAGGGGTTCCGTGGCGGACGTAGCCGTCTATATCGTACAGCTCGTGAGGCTGTGGAACGTTCAATGCAATATGCCTATATTGGGCGTAAGTTGCGTAAACGTGAATTTCGTAAACTTTGGATTTTGCGTATCAATGCCGGTGTGCGTGCTTATGGCTTGTCCTATAGTCGTTTTATCCACGGACTGACAAAAGCAAATATTGCACTTAATCGTAAGGTGCTTGCCGATATGGCGGTGCGCTCCAAGGATGATTTTGCCAAATTGGTTGAAGTTGTTAAGGGCGCATTATAAAAAAAATTTAAGGACTTTAGTAGCCTGTTTTTAAAGCTCGTATGCGCGAGTGCCGCAAGCCCTTTATCCTTAATACGGTAAAGGGCTTGCTCTGTAAAAAATTATCAACTCTATATACTTAGAGTTTGCTCGTAAATAAATGTAGCGTGAGGCGAGTGCGAGGGAAAGTGCATTTTTGCGAAGGGAGTGTATCAGGAAAACATACTCGACCTGAGAAAAAATGTGCTTTGACGCAGCAATCGACCACGATATGTTATTTACGGATAAGCTCTTAACTCAAAGGCAAATCATGAACCTTCTTTCAGAACTGGACGGGCTTGTTCACAAGCTGCAAAGCGGATTGCAAAATGCAAATGAACTGGAATTACTTGAAGCTTTGCGCATAGAATTTTTGGGTCGCAAGGGAGCGGTGGCACAAATTATGAGCCAACTGCCAAAGCTTGAAGCAAGCGAGCGTCCGCTTGTGGGTCAAAGGGCAAATGAAGTAAAAGTTCTTTTAAATACGCTCTTTGACGAGAAAAAAACCGCCCTTGAGGCACAATCGCAAGCCAAAGCCTTGGAACGTTTTGATGTGGGTATGCCGCCCCGTTTACTCTCTCAAGGCTCAAAGCATCCCGTCACGCTGGTTATGGAAGAAATATGCGATATTTTCAAGAGACTTGGTTATGAAATCATGTCCGGCCCCGAAGTGGAGACCGATTACCACAACTTTGAAGCCTTAAACCTTGCACCGGATCATCCGGCACGAGATATGCAAGATACATTATATGTGGCTGATAAAGTGGTTATGCGCACGCACACCTCGCCGGTACAGGTGCGCACCATGCTTGCAAAGCGTCCGCCTTTGGCCATCATTGCCCCCGGAAAAGTGTATCGCCGAGATTCCGACATCACGCATACGCCCATGTTCCATCAAGTGGAAGGCTTGCTGGTGGATAAAAAAGTAAGCATGGCCGAGCTACGTGGTACGTTAACAGCTTTTATGCGCGGGGTTTTTGGACCAAGCACCAATGTGCGCTTTCGCCCCAGTTTTTTCCCCTTTACGGAACCTTCCGCCGAAGCCGACATCTCTTGCTGTATCTGCGGCGGTCAAGGGCATATTAAAAGTGAAACATGCAGGGTTTGCAAGGGCACAGGCTGGGTGGAAATCCTTGGTTGTGGTATGGTTGACCCTGAAGTGTTCAAAGCTGTAGGGTATGACCCCGAAGAGTTTACCGGCTTTGCTTTTGGGCTTGGTGTTGAGCGTGTGGCCATGCTCAAATATGGCATTGGCGATTTGAGGATGTTTTTTGAAAATGATGTACGTTTCCTTACGCAGTTTGCTTAAATCTCTTTGCATTGTGGTTGTGTTGGCTTTTGCCGGCACAGTATATGCTAATCCGGTTTATCCCGGCCTTGACGGAGCCGGCAGCTATCAATATGGACCTGACGGCACGGGCAAAACCTTAAGCGGTGCTAAGCGATTTGAAAATGCTGTGGATGCTTATGGTAACCCCATTGTACCCTTAGAGCCAAAAAAACGCAAAGTGCCCATTGAACGCACCTTGAAGATGCCGGAAAAAGTACGCC
The DNA here is from genome assembly GCA_964369515.1 of uncultured Desulfovibrionaceae bacterium. Lineage (GTDB taxonomy): Bacteria > Desulfobacterota > Desulfovibrionia > Desulfovibrionales > Desulfovibrionaceae > CAYJAD01. Next base: position 11,227 of record CAYJHK010000022.1, on the reverse strand, counting down.
CCTTACCGGAATTACCCGATACTCCGCTCAATTGGTAGGTAAGTAAAATGCGGAAATAGCCGGGGAAAAGGTTACGCTTTTGAGGTCTGGCAAGATTTCCCATTCATCCTGCGAGAAAAAATGCAATCTACACGTTCTTAACCCGAAATTTATTTATAACTAATGAAGATATTAAGGTAATAATTATGCTATTGAGTCTAAAATGGCTACAAGAATTTGTCCCCTTTACCGGAAGTGCCGAAGAACTTGGGGCACGTTTAACCATGCTTGGCCTTGAGCTTGAGGAAATTGTCCGTCCTTTTGACGACATAGCAAACATTCGCATTGGGCATGTGGTTACGTGCCAAAAACATCCGGAAGCTGACAAGCTCTCTGCCTGCACGGTGGATGTAGGTCTTGATGAGCCTTTGTCCATTGTGTGCGGTGCACCCAACGTGCGTCAAGGGCAAAAAGTGCCCGTGGCCATGGTGGGGAGTACCTTGCCCGGCGGTTTGGTGATTAAGAAAGCAAAATTGCGTGGGGTTCCCTCCTTTGGAATGATTTGTTCCGAGCGGGAATTGGGACTTTCCGACGATCACGGCGGCATCATGGTCTTACCGGAAGATGCCCCCATAGGCGGTATATTTGTTGAATATTTCAACATGGATACGGAAGTTTTAGATATAAGTATTACACCAAACCGAGCCGATTGTACTTCAGTGCTTGGGCTTGCCCGTGAAGTGGCTATGGCCTATAATTTGCCCTTGACTGTGCCGAAAGTAGCATTGAATGAAAGCGGCGCCGATTGCAGTTCAGAAATTGATATTCAAATAAAAGACAGTGAGTTATGTCCTTTGTACCAAGGGCGCATCCTTGAAAATGTGCGCATCGCACCATCGCCTGCGCATGTCCGTTATCGCTTGATAGCATCGGGAATTCGCCCCATTTCCAATGTGGTGGACGTGACAAACTACATACTTTTGGAATGCGGACAGCCTTTACACGCTTTTGATAAGGATAAAATCCAAGGTGCTTGTATAAAGGTGGAATGTGCTGCCGAAGGTGAAAAACTGGTTACCCTTGACGGTCAAGAGCGAACTTTGCTGGCGCAAGATTTGACCATTCGTGATGCGCAGGGAGCCGTGGCCTTAGCCGGTGTCATGGGGGGGCTGCATTCGGAAATTGATGAAACATCACAAGCTGTTTTCCTCGAAAGTGCTGTATTTAAGCCGGCATCGGTGCGCAAAACAGCTCGTCGCCTTGGTTTGCACAGCGAAGCTTCTTATCGTTTTGAACGTGGTGTTGACCAGCTTGGCAATAGCTATGCCATGGACAGAGCCGCCTATCTTATGCAAGAATATTGCGGTGCTACGGTGCGTAAGGGCGTCTGTAAGGCTGAACCGAAGCCTTTCAATGCAGCGCAAATGGTTTTCCGTCTTGTCAAGGCCAATGATTTACTGGGTTTAACCATTGAACAGGGGCTTAATGCGGCTTTTTGCGAAAAAGTGCTCGTCGGCCTTGGTTGTGTGCTGGATATGAGCAATAAGGATGCATGGCAAGTCACGGCGCCATCGTGGCGGCATGATATGGAACGTGAAGCCGACCTTATTGAAGAAGTTGGAAGAGTCTATGGTCTTGATAATATTGAACCTGTGCTACCTGTTGTACGTCATCAACTCCAAAATGCAGGTAAGCACATATCTGTCTTTGATTTTTGGGAGCGTATCAAAAATTGGGGCTGCGGTTTAGGATTGAACGAAGCGGTAAACTACAGCTTTGTTGGGCATAAAGACTTAGATTTTTTGAATTTACCCAAGGATAATCGTGTAAGTATAGCCAATCCCCTTTCGACAGAGCAAGATGTGTTGCGCACTGCTCTTGCCCCCGGACTGCTTATGTCTTTGCGCAATAATTTGGCACAAGGGGCTACGGGGCTGCGCCTTTTTGAGCTGGCACATATTTTCACTTCCGATGCTTCAAGCGAAACCACAGTTAAGGAAGCAGGACGCCTTGGACTTTTGCTCCACGGACTTCGTTTTGACGGTACGTGGCCGCAAGTGGAAGCCGTGGTTGACTATAGCGACATGAAAGGCTTGGTGGAAAATCTGTTTACCTCTTTACATTTGGGGAAAGCGACTTATGCTTTATATGAGGGACACGCCTATCTTGCGCCTGCGGTGGCTGTATATCTTGGAGAAATACAGGTGGGTACGCTCGGAAGTGTGCGCCGTGACATTGCCGAACAATTTCACGCCAAGAAAGACGTGTGGCTGGCTGAACTTGATTTGCAATTATTGCAAGAACTTGTGGAAAAAGCCCGCATAGCCTTTTGTGAGCTTCCACACTTTCCGCCGGTGCGAAGAGATATTACGGTCATGACAGACGGTACCGTGAGCATTGACGCCATTAAGGCTTGTGTGGCTAAGCTGAAAATATCCTTGCTAGAAAATTTGCAAGTTATTGATGTCTTTGAGCCTAACGACAATGAGCGAAACATTACCCTGCGTTTTACCTTGCGTCACGACAAGCGAACCCTTAAGGACAGCGAAGCAGACAAGGAGCGTGAAAAAATCGCAAAAGCTCTCGTAGAACAACTCAATGTTCGCATTTAATCGTGGGCTGATTGTTGAAAACGCACTGTTAACGGCTTGCTTTTTTGGTGCCGATTAAGGAGGCAAGTTGACATGATAAATGCAATGCGTGCCGTGACTTTTTCTGCCGGAGTTCATGTGCCATTAATGGGGACTTCATGTGGAGTTAATTGGTATTCATGGAGCGTGTTTTGAGAGTGCAAAAAAGTAATCAAATTTCTCACCAAGTTGTTACATTCTGTAAAGATGTAGCCAAAAAAGTGGAGGAATGGGCATGACTGAAAAAACATATCGCATTGGTGAAGTGGCGGAAAGTTTGCAGCTCAAAAACTATGTTTTACGTTTTTGGGAAACGGAATTTCCGCAGCTTGAACCATTGCGCACGGAAAAAGGACAGCGTCTTTATACAGAAGCCACTGTGGAACTCTTAAAGCTTATCAAGACTTTACTGCATGAACAAGGTATGACCATTGAAGGAGCAAGGCGCATTCTCGAAGCGCAAACCTCACCCATAGAACCACTTTTTATTATGAAAGCCTCGGCACTTGACAACGAAAGGGAGGCCGGAACTCCTCCCCTTGAGAGTACATCTATCTTGGACGACATACGCAAGGAACTCTTGGCCATGCGTGCGCTTTTACAATGATGAGGTCACAATGATTCTATCTCCGTCCCTGCTCAGCGCAGATTTTGCAAATTTAGCCACAGAATTACAGAACCTTGAACAAGCCGGCCTTGGCTGGATTCATCTTGATGTGATGGATGGTCAGTTTGTGCCCAATATTACCTTTGGTCCGCCTGTCATTGCCGCTTTGCGCAAATGTAGCGGACTTTTTTTTGATGCACACCTTATGGTCGAAGCGCCGGAACGTTATCTTGAAGATTATAAAAAGGCCGGCGTTGATATGCTCGTAGTTCATGCAGAGGCCACACGGCATTTACAGCGCACCTTGACACGCATTTCGGAGCTTGACATGCAACGTGGCGTGTCCTTAAATCCGGCAACCCCCTTGCAGACCATAGAGTATGTGCTCGATGATGTGGACATGGTGCTTATTATGAGTGTAAACCCCGGATTTTCCGGTCAAAAATTTATTCCTGCCACCTATGAGAAAGTGCGTAAGTTGCGCCGGATGTTGGACGCCAATGGCAAAGAAAATGTGCGAATTCAAGTGGATGGCGGTGTAGACCCAGAAAATATTGCCGCACTTATAGAAGCCGGCGCCGATGTTTTCGTTTCCGGATCGGCTTTTTTTTCAAAACCTCCCTATGTCGAGCGATTGCAGACATTTAAAAAAGCTGCCGCCAGGGCGTCACGCATTCCGTTATAAGAAAATTTTTCAAAGCAATATCATCTGTTTATGCATAGTATTTACGATAATTTGAAAAGAGAACGAAATAAGTGGAATTGCCATAAAAGATTTTCTCGAAAGAAAAATATCAGCATATCAATAAATATGTATGAAAATATGCTTAGCATTGCATTTTGCATGCGCCTCTTCCATAAACCCTCAGCAAAAAGGAAAAACCATGCTTGAACGTCAATATTTGGCACATGGCCTACGTTTTTTAGCTATTGATGCCGTAAATGCAGCAAATTCAGGCCATCCCGGTGCGCCCATGGGCATGGCAGATATGGCCGAAGCTCTATGGCGGCATCAGCTCAAACACAATCCTGCCAATCCTGCTTGGGTGGATAGAGATCGCTTTGTGCTTTCCAATGGGCACGCATCCATGTTGCTTTATGGACTTTTACACCTCACAGGCTATGCGCTGAGCTTGGAAGATATACAGAACTTCCGCCAGCTTCATTCAAAAACCCCCGGACACCCCGAATGTGATGGCCTAACGCCCGGCGTTGAGTGTACCACAGGGCCGCTTGGGCAGGGGCTGGCCATGGCTGTTGGTATGGCGCTAACTGAAAGGCATTTGGCTTCTGAATTTAATAAAGATAATCACATAGTTGTCGATCACCATACCTATGTGTTCTTAGGCGATGGTTGCCTTATGGAAGGTATAACCCACGAAGTTTCCTCTCTTGCCGGCACTCTTGGCCTTGGCAAACTCATTGCGTTGTATGATGCCAACGGCATTTCCATTGACGGAGACATTAAAGGTTGGTTCGATGAAGATGTGGCCGCTCGCTACAGAGCTTACGGTTGGCATGTCATTGAAAATATTGACGGTCATGATGCCGCAGCCCTTGACCGCGCCATATTTGCCGCCAGAGATGAGGAACAAAAACCGACGCTTATCATCTGTCATACGCATATTGGCTATGGTTCACCCAAGGCCGACAGTGCAAAATGTCATGGGTCGCCTTTAAATGCTGAGGAACGTGCGCAAACGGCGAAAAATCTTGGTTGGGAGCATGAGCCCTTTGTTGTGCCGCAAGATGTTATGGAGGCTTGGAGTTGTAAGGATCGTGGTGCTGTGGCGGAATCAAGCTGGAACACCCGTTTTGCCGCCTATAAGCAGGCTTATCCGGAACTGGCTGAGGAATTTTTACGTCGTATGGCAGGAGATTTACCAAAAAATTGGCAGGCAACGCTGGCAGATGCCATGGTTAAATGCAATGCCGATAAAGAAAATATCGCCTCTCGAGTGGCTTCATTGCGTGCGCTTGAAGCCTTAAGCCCTGCGCTTCCGGAGCTTGTGGGCGGTTCGGCAGATCTCACCGGTTCAGTGTGTACCAAGAGCAGTGTCAGCACGGTGCTCGATAAGGAAAATTACGGAAATAATTACGTTAACTATGGCGTGCGGGAGTTTGGCATGTGCGCCATGATGAATGGTATGATTTTGCACGGCGGCGTCATTCCCTATGCCGGTACGTTTATGGTCTTTTCCGATTATGCTAAAAATGCCATACGCTTAACGGCACTTATGGAAAAGCGTGCCATCTTTGTACTCACCCACGATTCCCTAGCCGTTGGCGAAGATGGGCCAACGCATCAACCCATTGAACAGGTGGCGGCCTTGCGCCTTACCCCCGGTGTGAGGGTGTGGCGGCCTTGCGATGGAATGGAAACGCTTATGGCCTATAAATGTGCCCTCGAAGACAAGAAACATCCGCATTGTCTGGCACTTTCACGTCAAAATCTTCCCTTTATGCAGCGCACTCAAGAGCAAGATGCACTTATAGACAAGGGTGGCTATATCTTAAAAGATTGTGATGGTTTACCCGCACTCATCATCATGGCGACGGGATCGGAAGTGGCACTTGCCATGGAGGCCGCAAGGGTGCTGGAAGCGGAAGGCGTCAAGGTGCGTGTGTTGTCCATGCCGTGCACCGAAATTTTTGATGCTCAAGATGCTGCTTATCGTGAAAGCATCTTGCCGAAAAATGTGCGTGCACGTCTGGCCATTGAAGCCGGTGCCGCCGATTATTGGTTTAAATATGTAGGACTTGACGGTGCCATTGTGGGCATGAATACTTTTGGCAAGTCCGCACCGGCTGCCGATTTGGCAAAGTATTTTGGTTTCACTGTGGAAAACATTGTGAATAAAGCTAAAGAAATTTTATAAATAAGGAATAAATTAAATATGTTATTTTTAAAAGATGCAGATGTAAACGGTAAAAAAGTAGTCATACGCGAAGATCTCAATGTCCCCTTAAAGGATGGCGTCATCAGCAACGATAAGCGTATCCGTGCCGCCGTGCCAAGTATTAAAATGGCATTGGAAAAAGGCGCAGCGGTCATTGTTCTTTCCCACTTGGGTCGCCCCACCGAAGGGCAGTTTGAAGAAAAATTCTCCTTGCGTCCCATTGCCACTCGCCTCGCCGAACTCTTGGGCGTACCGGTGGAATTTGCCGCTGACCTTGAAAGTGTGGATGCCAAAATCGGTCAAGTGGTTTTATGCGAAAATGTACGCTTCTTAGTCGGTGAAAAGAAAAACGATGCCGCTTTAGCCGAGCGTTACGCCGCCCTTGGTGATGTTTTTGTTATGGATGCTTTCGGTTCGGCGCATAGAGCCCACGCCAGTACCGAAGGAGCGGTACGTAAAGCCAAGGAAGCCTTTGCCGGCCCACTCTTGGCGGCTGAACTGGAAGCCTTTGACAGGGTGCTCAATGCAACCAAGTCGCCACTTGTGGCCATTATCGGTGGCTCTAAAGTGTCTACAAAATTAGCTTTACTTGAAAATCTTATTGCTAAGGTGGACAGGCTTATTGTTGGTGGCGGCATTGCTAATACCTTTTTAGCCGCTCAAGGTTATGCGGTGGGAACTTCACTCTATGAGCCTGATCTTATTCCTGAATCCAAGCGCATACTTGCCATGGCTGCTGAACAAGGCAAGATTTTACCGTTGCCCAAGGATGTGGTTATTGCTCCTGCACTTGCACCTGAGCAAAATGTTAGCACCGTGGGCGTGGATGCCGTACCTAACGACCAAATGATTTTAGATGTTGGTCCTAAAACCATCGAAGAATATATCGCTCTTTGCAAGGATGCTGCTACCATCATCTGGAATGGCCCTGTTGGTGCATTTGAAACCGAGCCTTTTGGCGCAGGTACTCAGGCTTTAGCTCAAGCTTTGGCTGATGGTTCCGGTTTTGTGGTTGTTGGTGGCGGTGATTCGGTGGCTGCCGTGGAGCAGTATGGCTTGGCCGAACAAATGGGTTATATTTCTACAGGCGGCGGCGCATCTTTAGAACTTTTGGAAGGAAAAATTTTGCCTGCGGTGGCAGCTCTCGAGGCACGTAGTTAAAAAATACTACGAACGTTTGGCGCAAAATCTCTGTTTAAAAAACTTGCAAAACTGACCATGAAAAACCCTCATTTAAGAGGCTGTCGTAAGGAATTTTTATGTCTAAGGCCCATGCTTTTCTTAAGGAAATGTTAAACCATCATGCAGTCCATGCACCGGAACTATTGGATTTGGACGGCAAAGAACCTGAAGAAGCCATTGAAGAAGCTTCAGAGTCTTTTTTGCAAGTGCGCAAGGAGCTTTTTGCCACACAAGTGAAAATGTGTAATAAAATTGTGAAAAGTTCTCGTGCAGAAACCAAAAAATTTTTAGCTAAAGAGCTTGGTATGTGCGATGCTGCTTATAAAGGTCTACGCCTATATCATCAGCTCAGCATAGAATTGGAACAAATTGTTGAGCACCAAATTAAAAAATTTTATGCCGAAAACAATGAGTTGAGCGAACCGCATCTGTTTGAAGTAACAAACTATATACATTTAAGAGTTTGTCAGCTTTTTTATCAAATCATTATTTTATTGGAAAGTGGCTTGGTTGATGGGGCGTATACGCTTTGGTATAATATGCATGAGCTTTTTTCTTGCCTTGTTTTTATAAATACAAGTGAAAATCCTGAGGAATTGGCCAAAGCCTACATAAAATATGCTCATAAAGACGATGGGCGTCATCTTTGGGCTAAAGATGATAAACGGGTGACGCTTGCAAAAAGTGGTACTGTGCCTTTTTATGATATTGAAAGCACATGTTACACCGATGAACAAAACGCTAATGAAGATCTACCGTATAAGCATCTGCAAGCTAAGGGTGAAAAGTTTATGCTCCATTCCTTGGATACACCCATGGTGCAAGTGGGGCTTGGGGGATTTGATCTTTCTTTTCCTGCACTTTGTGCGCTGCGCACATTACACAGCGCATCTGAAAAGCTTGCCTTTGTTTTGCCCATACCGGAAGCACTTATCTTACTGAGTACATTGGAACTTTGGGAAGTGAAGCTTGAGAAAATGCTTACAGAAGCTGAAGATGCTTATGATGCCTATAAAGCCGCTGAATATGAAAGTGAAGAGGAAGATTAAAGAATTTATTATATATACTCACAGTTCACTTGCAATGGAGTGAGCTGTGAGTATATGTGGAAAATGAATAAATCTATACGCTTAAAACGTGCGTATGGTTTGTCTTTTATAGTGGATTTATCCAGATAAGACTACCTTGTCTTCCGGAAAACTCTTCACGCCTGTAGGAAAAAAACTCTTCCGGCATACTATATGTACATAGATCAATTCCATAAATATGCGAGGCATCAAGTCCTGCCTCTTGCAACTGATGGCGTGTAAGTTTCCATAAATCCATGGTCTTATTTTTTTCATCATACCAAGGAGAAAAATCTTGACCAAAATCGCTGATAAAATTGATAAATTCTGCACATTGCGGACCTAAGCTGGGGCCTCGTACTGCATACAAATCTTTGGGTAATATAGTATACTGTTTGCAAAATTCAGCAACCGCTGTGGCGATGAAGTTGATTTTATTTCCACGCCAACCGACATGTAAGGCCATGATATGTTTACCGTCTTTATGCGCCAGCAGTATGGGCTGGCAATCGGCGGATTTTACCATAAGCGCAAGCCCGGGTTTGGATGTGGCAAGTCCGTCGGCTTCAGGAAGCATATTTGGAGCTGTGCAGCCTTGCGCCGGCGTGGGACTTGGGTCAAAAATGACTGTATCTCCATGTACTTGTGCAAGTTCGCAAAAAGAATGACCAACCACACGCTCCAAACTTTGGCGATTTGCAAGAACGCTTGCCTGTTCGTCCTTATCAGTAAAGACAATATTTCCGCCGCCATATTCTCCCTTGGAGTGTCCGCCACGCCGGGTTTGAAAAAGACAGCGCACATTTTCCATATGCGGAAACGAAAAGGGAATGTAAGTTATATCCATAAGATGCCTCCTTCGGTTGCCAATGCTTGCAGGGGTATATCCCAAGATTCATGCGGTAAATTGTCAATAATTTGCCATGAAAAAGCAAGTCCGAGATAAAAAATATTTTTATGCTGCATTTTTTGCAAAAAACGGTCATAATATCCACCGCCAAAGCCTATCCTATAACCGGAAGTGTCAAAACAAACTCCGGGTGTTATAAGTACATCAATATCCGGCAAGCTGTTGTATTTGGGGCAAAGATCCTGCCGAGGTGCATAAATTCCGTAAGCGCCTTTTTCAAGGTCATCAAAGCCGGCGCAGGCGATAAAGTCCATTTGTCCGGATTGCTCTTGCTGACAGCGGGGGAAGTAGACGGTCTTACCGCTTTCAAAGGCATTTTTACATAAAAGTTCCGTGTCAACTTCTCCGATTATGGGCATGTACAGGCCGACGCTTGTGGCACTTTGCCACTGCGCTGTGTCCATGATGTGACATGCAGCTTTTTGGCTATCTTCTTTATATTTATGTTTATCTTGAATAAACTGCATTTTTCTGCGCTCTATGTATTGGCTGCGAAGCTGCGGTTTGGAAAATTCTGTTTTCACAAGCTTTCCTCTTTTCATTTTGTTAAAAATTATGTATAAGAATCTTCGTTACTGGTTTGCCATGAGGTGGTAAAGAAGTATAAGGAGTCGAAAAAATACTAAGTCCTCGAAAAAAAGACTTCCGAAAACCTATTTTCGGCTTTGAATGTTTAGCAAGGCATATGTTATACCAAGTCAGCAGCAATTTATAACAAGGATAGTGAATCATGCCAAGTGAAAACTATGTGTCAGATGAACAAAAAATAAATAGCAATGAAGATGCTGAAAAAGAAGATTTTTTATGGGTTGCCCTTGGTGACATTCATGATGATGTTTCTCGTCTTCATGAAATTGCAGAGCTTTCGGTGGCAGACGGCGTTATTGTAACCGGCGATATGACCTTCAACGGAGGAGTTGCGCAGGCTGAACGTGTGCTTTGTGCCATTGAAGCAAGAAATCCCAAGCTTCTTGCACAAATTGGCAATATGGACAGGGCGGAAGTGACAGATTGGTTGCAAGAAAAACAGTGGAATTTGCATACGCAAGTACATGAACTTTTGCCGGATTTATGCGTATTTGGTGTGGGTGCTTCCACATTCACGCCCTTTGGAACACCCAGCGAATACCCTGAAACCAATTTTGCCGATTGGCTTGACGAAACATGGAAAAAAGCACGTAAGTGGCCAAAACAAATACTTATTTCGCACAATCCGCCCAAGGATACCCTCTGTGATGTCATTGAGGGAGGGGTGCATGTAGGCTCCAGCGCAGTGCGTGAGTTTATTGAGGAGCATCAACCAAATGTCTGCATTTGTGGGCACATTCATGAGGCACGTAGTATGGACAGCATTGGGCGCACCGTCGTCATAAATCCGGGCAATTTTGCTGCCGGTGGTTATGTTGTAATACGTAGCAATAAAGGTAAACTTTCTGTGGAACTTAAAAAACTTGATGAAACAATGTAAGGGGTAGATTATGAATGACAAAACGCTTGCTTGGATAGGGTACGCTCTTTATGCCGCAGCGCTGTTAAGTTTTGGGATTTGTGCTTTGATAGCTGTAATTTTAAACTATCTCAAAAGAGGTGATTGCTCAAGCGATCTTATCAAAAGCCATATGAATTGGCAAATCGGCACGTTTTGGCGTGCAGTTATCTATGGAATAATTACTGGGATTGTATCATTTTTGCTTACAATCACCGTTGTCGGTGTTATCCTTGTAGTACCCGTTTGGATTGTATTCAGCGTTTGGTATATTTATCGTGTGGTTAAGGGGGCGCTTGCCTTAAATAGCAATAAAGCTATATAAAATTCGAACTGTAACTATAAAAGATCGATGTCGATTAGACTGTTGGCCAAGGCATTTTATAGTATTTTAAGTTGACATTACTATAATTTGCGATATTTTTTGTGGGGGGAACTTTTGCTAGCGCCAAAAAGTTCCCCCCAC
>CAYJHK010000021.1:0-17419 GCA_964369515.1 uncultured Desulfovibrionaceae bacterium | reverse complement strand
AAGGGTTTTCCTTCCCCCCAGATAAAAAGTAGCTGACTAAGGGCAATAGCCACGTAGTTCATTATAAAATACTAACACATTGGGAGGACGTATGCATAGTATTAAAGTTTTTTTTACGCAATGTTCACTGTTTTGGAAATTTTTAGGCTTTTTTCAACCCACATTGGTTCGTTTTTGGCATATTTTCGCTGTCCTTCTGGTTCTCACACAAACACTTAAAATAATAGATACTCATTTGTTAAGTGTATGGCATATAGAGCTTGGACTATTTCTCATGCCTTTTGTATGTATCTTCATGTATTTAAGCTTTTCACGACGTGGATTGAAATATTTCTTCCCATACCTGTGGGGAGAGACGGCTCTCTTGCGCACTGATTTACAAAAACTCTTTCAAGGAGCTGCGGTGGCACCACGCAAAGGCGGACTGCCCGGAGCGGTTCAAGGGCTAGGTTTCATATGTTTTTTCATGACTACGCTCTGCGGATTACTTTGGTATGTGTTTTGGGAGCATGACCCTAAATTCTCCGTCAACTTTCTTGATTTACACAGATATTTTGCATACGCACTCATTGTCTATATCCTTGGGCATGGTTTTATGGCCGGCAGACAATTTATGATATGGAGAAAAAATCAAGCGGCACAAGCCAAAAAAAAATAAAGACCTCAGCGTAATTCAATACGTAGAGGTCTTTTATAAGCATTAAGTCCAGTAAATTTCAGCACTAGACTTAATGCAATTAATATGAACAGTTACTGAGTCACCATACATGATGGTTAAACAATACGGAAGCTATCCACCAAGGTGCAGCGACGCAAGCGTACAAAGGTACGAGCATAGGTCACACCTTCGCCTGTGGGGGTGGAAATGGTCATGGATGTCCAGCCTTCTCCGCCGGCACCAAGGGATGCAATGTGCGGTCCGTTTTTCACAAAAAGGCTGGTGTTCATGGCCACTGCCATTTTGTGCATATTTTCAATGTTACGGCTATGCATACCGGCAGTATGTAAAAGTCCACGCTCAAGCTTGAGTGCAATATTGATGGCTTCGTCCACATTGTTAGCACGAACAATGGGGATAACAGGCATCATTTGCTCCACTTTAGCCCACACATAATCACTGTCAAATCCGGCGTCTACGAAGAGCAAACGGCAACTTTCAGGCACTTGAATACCGGCTTCAGCGGCGATTTTTGCAGCATCACGCCCAACCCATTTGGGATTGGCAGCCGGATTATCGCCGGGATAGTTGCGCAGGGCAAAGCGAGCAATTTTGTCCGCTTGTTCCAAGGTAATTTCAAAAGCACCCACACGCTTGAACTCTTCCTTAAAGGAATCAGCCACGGAATTGACCACGATGATTTCTTTTTCGTCGGCGCAAATGATATTGTTATCAAAGGATGCACCGTCATAAATGCTGCGTGCAGCCCTTTCAAGGTTTGCAGTTTCGTCAACCACCACAGGGGGATTACCGGCACCTGCGGCCATAAGGCGCATGGAGGTGTGTTTGCGTGCAGCTTCCACCACAGCTTCGCCACCGGTCACCACCAAGAGGTTGAGCCCTGGGTAGGAGAAAAGTTTTTGGGCAATCTCAATACTTGGCTCACGCACACAGACCATTAGATTTTGGATGCCGGTGGCTTCGAAAATAGCTTTATTCAATACTTGAATGGCCTTTTGCGTAACACGCTTGGCAGCCGGATGCGGTGAGAAAATAATGGAGTTACCGGCAGCTATCATGCTGATACCATTATTAATAACCGTAGCAGCAGGGTTAGTGGACGGAGTCACCGACGCAATGACGCCCCAAGGTGCATTTTCAATAAGACTCATACCGGCATCGCCTGTGATGGCGGCAGGAGCCAAGACTTCTGTGCCCGGGGTGCGCTCTGCTTGCAATACATTTTTAGCGATTTTATCGTCAACTCGCCCCATGCCCGTTTCAGAAACTGCCATTTCTGCCAGCATACGTGCTTCGGCGACGCCGCTCTTACGCATGGCGGCGACAACTTTGTCACGCATGGCAATGGTTCTGATGGCCGGATACGATTTTTGAGCCGCAGCAACCGCAGCTTCCAATGTATCGAAAATTCCGTAGTCACCTTGTTCACCTGCAGGTGCTGCGCTGACACTTGGCACGTTCGGGGTGCCCATACGACGCATAACCTCAGAGACAATACGTTCTACCATATCTTGTTGTGCTTGCATTTTTATTCCTTACCAGTCTTTGAGAACAGTGTTTTTCCGCGGCTTGAAAGTTGATCCACAATACCGACAACGGCTAAGTCCACCGGTGCATTTTCGCCCACCACCTTACGAGCGGATGAGCCTCGCACAAGTACCACAATTTCACCTTCACCGGCACCGATGACATCAAGAGCGATGTCCGTCTGTCCGGTTGCCTGCCCTGCTTTATCGAGAATATCTACTAAAAGCAATGCGTTATGTGGCATTTCAGCCGCTCTTACCGTGGAAACCACTTGTCCGGAAATTTTTCCTATTTCCATATTTACCTTCGCTTTTCGTCACAATGTTTGCAACGATAGCTCATTTCCTATGCCGCATCGCCAATTTTTTGCAGTTATTTGTAATTACTTGCAATACAGACAATGCGGCATGGATGCTATGGTTACCCCTCAACTACTTCGCTTGAAGCGGAAATACAGCTTCAAGATCGGCATGAGGACGTGGAATTACATGTACGGCAATAACTTCGCCGCCAACACGTTGGGCAGCTGTGGCACCGGCGTCAACAGCAGCTTTGCAAGCAGCCACGTCGCCACGCACCATGGCAGTTACCAAACCACCACCGATTTGTTCGTAGGCAATAAGCTGTACACGAGCGGCTTTTACCATAGCGTCAGCTGCTTCAATAAGACCTACTAAACCTTTTGTTTCAATCATTCCCAATGCATCCATTGTCATTCTCCTAAAATGTTTGTCTAATCAGACGTTTATATGTTCCGAACTGCAAGTTTAACTTTGCTCTCGAAAGACCTGACTCTAGTATTTATTTGCTCATATTGGCTTGAGCACGGTTAAGCGCCGCACCAATAAGAGAAACTTGATATATATCCTCAGCACTGCAACCGCGCGAAAGATCATGCCAACAACCGTTTAAGCCTTGGAGTAGTGGGCCAATGGCCGTATAGCCCCCAAGACGTTGAGCGATTTTATAACCAATATTTCCGGCTTCCAAGGAAGGAAAGACCAACACATTGGCTTCACCGGCAACCGGACTGTTCTTCACTTTTTGTGCGGCAACTTCCGGTACCATGGCGGCATCAAATTGCAATTCTCCGTCCACACTAAGATCCGGGCGAGAACTGCGCACCATATCCACTACTTCACGAATAAATTTAGCCCGTGGGTGTTTGGCACTGCCATTGGTGGAAAATGAGAGCATGGCAACCTTGGCTGCCTCGCCGGTCATAAGCTGAAACTGATCCGCTGAATCCACAGCCACATCCACAAGCTGTTCTGCGCTTGGCTCCGGAATGACGCCGCAGTCGGCAAAAACCAATACTTGACGATGGTCATAAGAACCCACAGGAGCTATCATAAAGAAAAAGCTCGAGATGGTTTTGCCACCCGGTTTCACGCCGATGACACGCAAAGCAGCACGAATCATATCGGAGGTGGAGGAAATATTTCCACCGACACCGGCTTCTACTTCACCACGGCGTACCATCATAGCACCGCAACCGGGGCCGCTTGCCATGAAGGAGCGTGCGTCCTCAGCGGTGACCTGCTTACCGCTTTTGCTCATCAGCTCCATAAATTCTTGTGTATTGCGCTCAAGCATACTTGGTGATGCCGGATCAAGTACACGAACATTTACAGTTTTCCCCACATGCCCCACTTTACTAAGTGTATCACGCAGTAAAGTGCGAATGGCAAAGGGTTTGCCAAGTAAGAGCGCATTGCCAAGACCTTCTTCGCTGAGGCGAATGGCGGCCTCTACGGCACGCACGTCTTCGCCATCGGGAAAAACTATGCTGGCCGGTTTTGCTGAGCACAGTTCAATGCAGCGTCCAAGTAAGGAAAAAGGCTTACCCTTAACGGGGGTTGCTATGCCACCCTTGGCATTTTGTGCTGTCATTTGTGCGTTTTGCATTTATGCCTTCCTTACGCTGGCAAGATCAATGCCCTGCTCGGCAGCAAATGTTAAGAGCATAAGCACATAAACAGCAGAGCTTAAACGATTTAATGCGCAAAGTACGTCCATATTTCTTGAGCAAGATACGGCTACCACTTCCACTTCACGCACGCTGGCACGAAGCCAATTTAAAAGAGCTACGTTGCCGCCCATGTCGCCTTGAGCTACAAGGTGGTCGATGCCCAAATATTTTTTGGGTTCACGAGAAATAGTATATAATGTGGGTACATCCATACCGCCCATGCCGGCAGGGCAAACGCTTTGACCTGTTACTTCACCTTGCAAGGTGAGCATAACCCAAGAATGTAAGTCCTGTAGGCATTGCTTCAAAAATGCAGGTCTTCTGTCCTTGGGGTCAAACTGTGTTTGCACAAGCACAAGCTGGGAAAGAAGGGTATCCAATTTGCCACGCATGGTCACAGCAGGGTGATTTTTAGGCACTTGTACGCCGTCTTCAATGTAGGTCAGTTCTTGAGCCGGATTGCAGGAAGTTGCCGAGCAAGCAACGCCTTCGCCGCAAGAGCCGGGATTTTCGCCAACATTGTTGTCTTGTATAGTGATGCGTAATGTTTTGGCGTATTCGCTGGCAGATGGAGTCAGGCGTTCACCCTTGTTCAGCACCAAGGTGCCGCCATTGCCCACATTACGAGCTCTTATATGTTCTTCTGTCAAAAAGTTCATTATTATCTCCTAAAAACAAGCTACTTACTTGGTGAATGAACTGGTTACAAAGCACACATCACCTTGAGCGGTCAAAATGACGCTGGTACCCTTACGCATACGGGCTGCACCGCCGGCTACCAAGCTGACTGCGCTTCCGTTTTGTGTAATTTGTACTGTACCCTTGGTCACCACAAGAACTTCATCGTTGGCAAAAGTCCAATCAAGCGAAGTATTTGCAAAGCAAAAACGGGTTACGCCCGGGCCACTTTCACCGGGTAAGAGGGCTTCTTCTATATTCATTTCCCCTTGTATGCTCGTTGTTGGAGCGTTTACGGGAAAAGGTACCACATCCACGCCGCTCAATGAGCCTGCTGCCATTGAAACACCTACGGGCGCAGCTGACGCAGCAGGAAGAGGACTAAATGCACCGGAAGCACCGCTGTTGCAGGTGGAACCGGTGGAAGCAGCACCTTGCATCATCTCAGACACCACTTGCGCCACCGTCTGCTCCATGGTCAAAGGAGCGCATTGCTTGGCGACAGGTTGTGCTTGAGTTGATTGCGGTGCAGGCGAAGGATTGGCGGCGGCATTTGTTCCCAATAAGCTTTGGAGGCGTGCCACGACTTGCTCTGCCACTTGCCCTGCAATATCAGCCGGTTGACTAGTCATCGCCGCAGGAGGAGTACTTGCGCCATTGCCAAATGAAACTACAGGCGCAGACCATGCAGGTGCAACACCATTATTTGCATTATTTGTATTCATAGCATTCCTATGAGTTGCTTGGGCAGTGACAGCGTTTTGCGTTGCTTGCGCTACTTGCGTTGTATTCGCTTGCGTGCCATAACATATGCTTATGCCAAATTGCTTAGCATCGTCACGGGCTTGAGGAGTAATGATAGCTCCTTGAGAGACAAAGATTTCACTTTGCCCCGCCTTTCGAGCTTGCGCAATGCTCTGTCCGGTAATAAGTTCTCGCATATTATTTGCCTTTTTCGCTGTATGTGCCATTTATTTTTAGACTAAATTAATCTTTATCGCCGGCTTACTTTCCGCCGCCTGCCTTGTTGGGAGCTTTACCGGCGTCCTTCACCTTGGCAGCCGCACGAGCAGCAGCTTTTGCAGCTTTTTTAGCAGCTTTTTTAGCATTGATAGCCGCAAGATGTTTGAATAAATCTTGACCGTCGCCGTCGGGACGGGCAATAACATTGTAGGCTAGGAGCATTCCCTTGGCGGAAGCCACTGCGCATCCCACATCCACGGCTGCTTTGCAGGCAGCCACATCACCTTCACAAATCACAGCCACAATGGGACCGTCAACTTTGTGTACGCACTTGATGACCACATCAGCACCCTTGGCCATGGCATCTGCTGTTTCAATGGCAGCCACATAACTTGCAACTTCCACAAAACCTTGTGCATTATTACTCATAATAATAACTCCTCAACAGCGAAGAAGGGAAAAAGAATGAATTTCATCCGCCGCTGTTTTTAAAAACTTATATTATTTGATCAAAAAAAGCATCACTTGGGCGTGCAATGACTGACGTACGTACAAGCAGTCCTTCAAAGCCGGCAGTGTAAGCAGCCGCATCCACAGCGGATTTCACTGCTGCCACATCGCCACCGATGAGCACAAAAGCCTTACCGCCAAGCCCAAGAGCTGTGCGCACTTCCAAAATCTGTACACCGGCGGCCTTGGCAGCGGCATCGGCAGCTTTTACGGATGCTGCAACGGAAAACGTTTCCACAATACCAAGGGCGGCTCTTTCTTCAATTTGTACACAACCAGACATGGCACTGATAACATCAGGGTGAATGTTTGGAATAACAAAGCTATCCACCACCGTTTCCGGTGCAATCTCACGCCCTGCACTTACCGCAGCTTCCACGGCGGCAACATTGCCACTGATGGCCGCAATAAACTTCCCCGGGCAAATTGTTTTAAAAAATATGGGGTTTACGTCGGCTGTTTTCACCATAGCGTCTGCCGATTCCATGCCCGCAGCAATGCTGGTATATTCCAGCATACCCACGGCACCGCCTGCTAATATATCCATCATATGTTACTCCGCAACAATGGTTACATGCGTATCCACAGCTTTAACCGTACCGCTGACACTGGCATGTATTTTTGCCCCAAGGGCCTTTTCCGGTATATCACCAATGAGATCGCCACAAAGCACCTTGGCACCAACATTTACGCAAGCCACAGAAGGCGCACCAATATGTTGATGCAATGGAATGCGCACTTCACTTGGTTTGAGCATACCGATATAGGGCGTTTCAAGGTAGAGATATTGCAAAATACCAAGCCTTGCCGCAAGGCGTTTGGATGGTATTTTACGGTATTCACGCATGGTAATATTGGACTCTCGTATATCTCGACTGCCTTCGTAATTTTTCTTTTCCGCACGCATGGAGGCCTTCACCGCTTGGTTAATACGCCTTGGACTCATGCCCATGGGGCAAGCAAATTGTTCACAAGCACCACATTCACAGCATATCATAGCTTGAGCTGCTTTTTCGCTCACAAGCTCGGTACCGGAAGCAAAGGACTGCATAACCTGATGTGTTTCAAAGGGATGTCCGATAAGATTACGAGGACAAAGATCCGAACACATGCGACATTGGATACAAGCTGCCGCTGCACGTTTGCGCATAAAACCTTTATTCAAGGTTGCGTTTTTATGCAAGTGGTGACCTTCGGGAAGCACGATAATACCGCCGGTGGTCTTGGTAACCACATGCTTTGCCAAATTTTCCATCCCCACAACCACAGGTCCCATCATGGGGCCGCCCATGACGAAAACAGGTCTTTGCGGAATAACACCGCCGCACGCTTCAAGTAGTGAAGTGATGGGCGTGCCGATGGGGGCATTGAGTACGGAAGGATTGCGCACTTCACCGGTGACAGTGATGGTTTTTTCGGTGATGGGTCTTCCTTCAATGGCAGCTTGCACATGCATAAGCGTGGCCACATTGGCAACAACCACCCCCACATGCAAGGGTATGCCAAGCGGCGGTACAGAACGCCCTGTAACTTCTCGCACCAAGATTTGCTCATCGCCGGCAGGATAAAAGTCATCAAGTAAAAACACTTCAATATTATATGATTTCGCAGCTTCTTTGAGCATGGGGATAATGTCGGTATGTTTTTTCTTCAGCCCAAGCACAGTACGCTTAGCACCAACCGCATCCCCAAGAGCACGCAAACCACGCAACATGGCATCGGTGTGATGCGCCATAATATGATGATCGCTGTGCAAAAGGGGCTCACATTCACAGCCGTTGGCTATAACTGTATCGGCATCGGCATTGTATTTAACGTGAGCCGGAAAACCGGCACCGCCTTCGCCTACAATGCCGCCGTGAAGTACAGCTTGAATTAATGTTTCTTTATTCATCATTCTCTCATTAGTTACATATTAATAAACGTTTAGCGAGATGAAGGGAAGAAAGGCATAAAGGGCATGGCCGCTCCCATGGGGATATTCCTTTGCATGGCCATACTCGGCTTGGATTTATTGCCGTAACCGTCAAGCTTAAGGATTTTTGCAGCCGTTTCATACATGACTTTTCTGCGAATATCGTCTTTCAAATTCATTTTGTTATAGATGCTAATGGCTTCTTCTTGCTCCACAAAGGGATGGGCAGAAGCAAAGACAACTTTATCGCCAATGAATGTGTTTAAGCCTTGTACATAGACGTCAGCCATGGGTGCCAATTCATATTCGGATAAATCCATGTAAACATTGGCGTTACGCATACAAGTAAACACAGCTTCATTCACAAATGGATATCCACCGTGGCTCATGATGATGGTAAGCTCGGGGAAATCACGAGCGACTATATCCACTTGACGTGGGTCAATATAATCTACCACAGCACGGGGCACTTGCGGCGGAGGTGCGGTGGTGATGAATACAGGAATATCAAGCTCACAACACTTTGTATATAAAGGATAATAACGAGCATCGTTGGGAGGAATATGCGCAAGATAAGGGTCCGTAGCGATACCACGCATACCAAGCTCTTCCACAGCACGCACAATTTCCTTCACGGCATTCATACCTTTATGCGGGTCAATACCCCAAAAGCCTATGAATAATTCGGGATATGCACGCACAAATTCGAGCACACTTTCGTTATTTGTGGGAGTGTTGTAAGTCATTTCACAATCACGGCCGGTGATGACGCACAGCTCTACGCCACGACGTTTCACACCTTCCACCACTTCCGGTAAGGACTGGGGAACACGTTTATCAAAACCTATAACTTCACAGGCAGCCTTAAACATAGCACTGTTTTTGATACCATTGATGATTTCCGGCGTATGCGGACGAAAGCGAAAGTCGATAATCTTCATACTATCCTTCTTTATTGTAATTTTTATATTTATTTTATGCTGCCGCTCAAAGATAAACGGCAGCAACCTAAATGACTACTTAAAAGCTTATTTACCCACAAGGAACAAAGATATTTCCGGAATGTAGGTTACAAGCATTAATACCAAGAGCATAAGCCCAATCATAGGCAGTGCCGCGCGTGAAAGATGCGCAAGTTTCGCCTGTGCAACACCCGAAGCCACAAAGAGGTTTACGCCAACCGGAGGGGTAACAAAGCCGATGGCAAGGTTGACCACCATAACTATACCAAAGTGCAATGGCGAAACGCCAACACCTGTCACTACAGGCAGCAAAATCGGAGTCAAGATAACAATTGCCGCCAATGCCTCCATGAAGGTGCCCACAATAATCAAAAGTACGTTGATGAGCAAGAGAATAAGGAATTTATTTTCCGTGAGGGCTAATATGGAGCGAGCTATTGTTCCGGGTACATCTTCCAAGGTCATGATATAACCGAACATAGTGGCCATGGCCATAAGTACGATGATGATGGAGGAGGTGGAACACGCCTCGACGCAGCACTCCAGTAACTTCTTGAAATTAATTTCTTTGTATACAAAAACACCCACAATCAAACCATATAAGGCCGCAACGGCAGCTGCTTCGGTGGGGGTCATTAAACCGCCATAAATACCACCAAGCACAATGACCGGAACCATGAGTGCCCACTTGGCATTCCAAAAAGCTTTGGCAAAAGTTGCCGGAGTACGTTTACGCTCTTCACCGCGCCAGTTACGAGCACGGGAAACAAAATATGCATACACCATGAGCACAAGGCCGGTGAGCAAGCCGGGTATAATGCCGCCGATGAACAAATCACCGATGGAAACTTGCGCCGAAACACCGTAGACCACGAAGGGATTACTTGGCGGAATCATTACACCAATGGCACCGGCAGCCGCCACCAAGGATGCCGCAAAAACTCTATCATAGCCACGTTCCACCATGGCCGGAATGGTTAAGGCACCAATGGCTGCCACAGTGGCCGGCCCGGAACCGGAAATGGCTCCGAAAAACATGCATGTTGCCACAGTGGCAAGAGCCATACCGCCGTGTAAGCCGCCAAGCATTTCATCGGCAAGGGCAAGCAATCTTTCGGACAAGCCCCCTGCTCCCATAAAGACACCGGCGGCAATAAAAAAGGGAATGGCCATAATGGGGAAGGAATCAATGGCATTAAAGGCCGTTTGCGCCATATACAAGATGGGCACGGTGTCAGCGCACAAAATGGTGGCTAAGGTGGCAAGACCTAGGGAAATGGCGATGGGCACACCTACGGCACAAGCCAAAATAAAATAGCCAAAAAGAACGGGGATCGGGTCAATATAGCCAAAAACAAACACCGGCAAGGCAGCAACAACCACAAAGGCCACACCCAAAAGACTGTCACGTATGCCGCAAATCTTTACTTGTTTATAAAGCATCTGTAGTAAGCGTATAACTTTAAGCCCAAAACCAAACGGTAAAATCATGTATGGTATTATATAAGGGATCAACATAGCCGGAGTGGTAGTTGGGTTTACCAATTGTCGCTTTATTATATCAATTCCGGCAATTAAAACCACCACGGTGAGAATAAGGAAGGCAACGTCCACCACAATCCATGAAACTTGCTGCCAGCGTGGACTGAGTTTGTCATAAATAATGTCTACACGAATGGATGAACGGGTCTTAATGGCAATGGGCAAGGCCAAATATGATATCCAAATGAAGATAAAACGAGATAATTCTTCCGTCCAAACAGCCGCACCTGCGGAATCAGAAATGGCTGTGATAATATAACGATAAAATGTTTGAAAACTGATAATAAATATAATGGACAACAAGCCGACAATTAAGAAGATTTTTTCAAAATTTTCGTCAATCCAAGCCACAAAGCCCTTTTGATTTTCATGCATGTGTGCAGACAAAGTATCAGACATAAACACTCCTTAGTGATGCAAAAAACTACTAAACTTAAATAAAATGCCCTCCTCTTAACAGGAAGAGAAGGGCATATATATTATTTTTGAGTACCTTGAACCAGTTCAACAAGTTCGGCAGGAACTTGCTTTGCAAATTCATCAAATACAGGCTTGGTCAATTCCTTAAGCTTGTTTTTTTGTTCATCACTAAGCATGGTAATCACAATGCCACGTTCTTTGAAAGCATCCCATGCTTTATTTTCAAGTACAACACTTTCCTTGCGTTGCCAAGCAGTTGCTTCGGCAGCAGCTTCACGAATAATTTTTTGTTGCTCAGGGGTTAAGCCATCCCACTTTTCTTTATTCATGAGCAGAACGTGCATACTGTAGTTATGCTCGGAATTCATGGCATGTTTCAACACTTCCGAGTGCTTTGCGTCATTTAACAAGGAAAAAGTGTTGCCTTCACCATCAACTGTACCCTGTTGCAGGGCGGTGTAGGTTTCACCCCACGCCACAGGCGCAGGGTTCATGCCAAGGGCGGTGGCAACAGCCACTTCCACAGGCGAGTCAGTGGTGCGGATTTTCATACCTTTGAGGTCGTCAGCGTTGGTGATAGGCTTTTTGGAAGAAACAAAGTTACGATAACCGTATTCGGCAAACATAATGGTTTCAAGTCCGATATCATTGGCAACTTTGCGTAAATATTTACCAAGCTCACCTTCGTCAAGAGCCTTGTACAACTTTTCTTGATTAGCTGCTTCTGTGATATAAGGAAGGTCAAATACCATGTATGCCTTGGTAAAGCTGGCAAGATTTGGAGTGGAGCTTGAGGATAAATCAAGGGTACCTGCTTGAGCGGCTTCGGTGGTGACACGGTCGCTGCCAAGCTGTGTATTGCCAAAAATTTTCAGACGGATAGTATTATTACTTTTTTTCTCAAGAAGTTCTTTGAACTTCTCGTAACCAACAGTCACATTGTTACCGGGCGCCATGGGATGCCCAAGACGTAAAGTAACAGGCCTATCCGATGATTTTTCAGCTCCGGAAGTTGATTTTTCCGAGTCCGAATCGTTACACCCTACCAAAAGTAGGCTTGCCAAAAGTACAGCTTTTAAAATTAAACCGATTTTCATGAATAACTCCTCATGCATTGTTGAAAAACCCCAAACGGGTACCGAACTTGAATGAAACATTCATTTTCGGTGAGACTGTTAGCAAATACCATGCCTAAAAGGCAAGTAGTTTTTTTAAATAATTTATTTTTTTATGGTTGACCGAATAAGGGCTTCGCAGTAAATTTTTAGGGTAATAATCGCAGTTTTTCAGGCAGATATAATCTATACTTATATAAATGCTAATGTAAAACTTCAAAGTTATGTTCGTTAAAAGCACAAACTATGTAACTCTTCAATCCCATACTTTGAATAACTTTTTCAATGTACTTGTCGCAAATTTGCAACCTACAACAACATCTTTTTATGCGCATTTTGGGAAACAATAGTTCATTTATGTCTTTTCGTTACGAAAAATGACCATAAAATTTCGCATTACTATATTTTAATTGCACTTTTGCTTTTGTCAATACTTATTGTAAATATTTTATTATTGTATTAATAACTTTAATGAGTTAATTACACGGTGCAAATTCGCAACATAGTAAACAACGCTAACTTTCCATTTGGTTGCAAAATTGCAACAGAAACAGCAACTACTTATTGATTATCGTTCTTATTAGTTGCAAAAATGCGACTTTTAATAATTAAATGCAATTGCAATAAAAAAATTCCTTCTTAAACTATTGATATTTTAAAAATTAAAACAAAAAAACTATTGTGGCACGATGAATGCATTAACCAAAACAGGTAAAAACGATAAAGCTTGAGAATAATACCTTGACAAAACTTTGTGAGTTCTTAGCTATAAAGCGTATTGATGGAAAAGATGCTTCATATGAAAATTTTTGAAAATTAGCCTCCTTCCCATCGTACAATGTATAACAATTTAAGTGCCTTTTAAGGAGTTTCCCATGAGCCAGTATCAATGCGACTGCGTGTCCCCCCAAGAACAACGTTTACAAGATCGTATTTCCGGTAAGGAAGACCGCTTCCGTAAAACCCATCAACGTGTGTTCACCATGCTGGAGCGTTTTGAAAATCAAAAGCCTCGTATCGATATAGAGCGTGCCCTTTATTTCACCGAGTCCATGAAACAAACCGAAGGTCAACACCTATCCTTGCGCTGGGCAAAAGCACTTATGCATATTGCTCAAAACATGACTGTTTATGTGCAAGACCATCAATTGTTGCTTGGCCGTGCCGGTTGCGACGGTCGTTACGGAATTCTCTATCCCGAACTTGACGGCGACTTCCTTGACATTGCCGTGCGTGATTTACCTTCACGCAAAACTTCCCCTGCTACCATTACCCCAGAAGATGCCGAGCGTGTTATCAACGAAATCGCTCCTTATTGGAAGGGTAAAACTTACCATGAAGCATTGAGTGCCGCCATTCCACCCGAAGTACATAAACTTACTTATGACGATCCCGAAGGCCTCATTTCTCGCTTTATTGTTAACGAAACTTCTTCTTTCCGTTCATCCATCCAATGGGTGCATGACTATGAAAAAATCTTAAAGCGTGGCTTTAACGGTATTAAGGCCGAAGCCGAAGAAAAAATTGCTGCCCTTGACCCAAGCAGCCCCATTGATAACGTTGACAAAAAGCCTTTCCTCGAAGCTGTTGTTATCGTTTGCGATGCCATTGTGCTTTGGGCAAAGCGTCATGCCGTACTTGCTCGTGAAATGGCTGCCAAGGAAAGCGATCCTGTTCGTAAGGCTGAACTTATCCAAATGGCTGAAAATGCTGAGCACGTCCCCGGCAATCCTGCTCGTAACTTCTACGAAGCCGTGCAAAGCCAATGGTTTACACAAATGTTCTCCCGCATTGAGCAAAAAACAGGTACCACCGTATCCAACGGACGTATGGACCAATATTTCTACCCATACTACATGCAAGACATGGAATCCGGCGCACTTACCGAAGATAAAGCCATTGAGCTTATGGAGTGCATGTGGGTAGGTATGGCTGAATTCATTGACATGTTCATCTCCCCCACCGGCGGTGCTTTCAACGAAGGCTATGCCCACTGGGAAGCTGTAACCGTTGGCGGACAAACTCCCGATGGTCGTGATGCCACCAACGAAATGACTCACCTCATTTTGAAGAGCAAGCGTGAATTCCCCTTGCACTATCCTGACCTTGCAGCTCGTATTCACAGCCGTGCACCCGAAGCATATTTGTGGGACGTTGCCGAAACCATTAAAGACGGTTCCGGTTTCCCCAAACTCATTAACGACGAAGAAGTTATTCCTTTGTATGTTTCTAAGGGTGCAACTTTTGAAGAAGCTCTTGATTATGCCGTATCCGGTTGCACAGAATGCCGCATGGTAAACCGTGACACCTACACCTCCGGTGGTGCGTACATCAACTTTGCCGCCGCTGTTGAAATGGCTTTATACAACGGTAAAATGAAGAAATACGGTGACATACAACTTGGTATCGAAACCGGCGACCCATGCAAGTTCACCACTTGGGAGCAATTCTTTGATGCTTACAAAGCACAACACATGCTCTTCTTGCGTGCTGCTTTCACACAACAATACATCATCAACAACTTGCGCGCCAAGCACTTTGCTCAGCCCATGGGTTCTGCCATGCATGACCTTTGCATGAAGCATTGCATCGACTTGCACCAACCACATGTGCCCGAAGGCGTAAACTTTGGCTACTTTGAGTTCATGGGCTTTGGTACGGTTATCGACTCCTTGGCCGCTGTGAAAAAATTAGTTTTCGAAGACAAAAAACTCACCATGGCACAAGTAATCACTGCTCTTGAAAATAACTTCGAAGGCTATGACGATGTGAAAGCTATGTTGCAAACTGCTCCTTGCTACGGCAACAACGATAGCTATGCCGACGATATCGGCCGTGAACTTGACGCCATCACCACTGAATTTGGTGGTAAATACAGCAAAGAACTTGGCATGAACAACGACGTGCGTTATGTACCATTCACCTCGCACGTACCATTTGGTAAGGTTGTTTCCGCCACACCTAACGGTCGTGCAGCATGGTTCTCCTTGTCTGACGGTTCTTCCGCTTCCCACGGCGCTGACGTAAATGGCCCAACAGCCATCTTACTCTCCAATGCCAACACCAAGAACATGGGACGCCGTGACCGTGCAGCTCGTATGCTGAACATCAAGTTTACACCTAAGAGTGTTGAAGGCGAAGAGGGTACCGAAAAGCTCGTATCCTTCATCCGCACCTTCTGCGACTTGAAGCTCTGGCACGTACAGTTTAACGTAATCAATGCCGACACCTTGAAGGCTGCTCAAAAAGATCCTGAAAAGTATCGCAACCTCATCGTGCGTATTGCAGGCTACAGCGCATACTTCTGCGACTTAAGCCCAGACCTCCAAAACGACCTTATTGCACGTACCTCACATGGCGCGTTCTAAATCAAAGGTTAACATTTAAATGAACTTTAGGGGATTCGAAAAAAATTCGGATCCCCTTTTGCAGATTTCAGAAGGTAAGTTTTATGAGTAGCTTTGAAGATAAAAAGAAGACCGGTGTAGTTTTTAACGTTCAAAAATTTTCCGTGCACGATGGGCCGGGTATTCGAACCATTGCCTTTCTTAAAGGCTGTCCGTTGCGCTGTCGCTGGTGCAGTAATCCTGAGTCACAATTGCGTGAACCTGAACTTGCCTTCAATGAAAACCGATGTTTGACTTTAAGTAAGTGTCAGCATTGTGTGAAGGCATGTCCGAACGATGCCATATCACGGCGTGACGACGATAAAATCATCATCGATCGCACAAAGTGTAAGGGGTGCCCCATGCCTTGCGCTACTGCCTGCCCTTCCAAAAGCCTTACCATTTACGGCGACTGGCGTACGGTGGATGACGTGCTTAAAATCGTTGAACAAGATGCCGCTTTCTATGCACGCTCCGGCGGCGGGATGACCTTATCGGGTGGCGAACCCATGATGCAAGGCGCATTTGCCTGTGCCCTCTTACGTGAAGCTCGTCGTCGTCGTCTGAAAACAGCCATCGAAACATGTGGCGTTGCCCCTTGGGCGGCATACGAAGAAGCTGCGCCAAGCCTCACCTCTGTACTCTTTGACATTAAACATATGGACAGCGCAAAGCATAAAGAATTTACCGAAGGCGACAATAAAATCGTCTTGGATAACTTCACAAAACTTGCTGAAAGTAATCCGCAACTCCCCATACGTTGCCGCACGCCCATTATTCCCGGCTGCAATAACAGCGTGGAAGATGTGCTGGCCATTGCCAATTTTATTAAGCCATTTCCCAATGTTGAATACGAAATGCTGCCCTACCACCGCCTCGGTACGCAAAAATATATCTTCCTCGACCGTGAATGCGAAATGGGCGATGTGACCCTTCCTCCTGAAGCCATGTACCCGCTTATTGCGGCGGTGCAAGGAGTTCTCGGAGACCGTTTGCAAATTCCCAAATAGAAATTTATGGCCTGAGCGAAAACATAAAAATGCCGGGACTGCTAAATAATACGGCGGTTCCGGCATTTTTCAAAGAGAACATTGAAGTTGCACTTCAAACATGAATGTAAGACTAGCGAGGAAGCATGTTTAGAGAAATAGAAAGAAAATTTCTCGTTGTTGGTGATGCTTGGCGCAAAGATGCCAAGGTATATGAATTATGCCAAGGCTATATCTATTCATCACCCTTGTGTCTTGTACGCATCCGCACCGAAAATGAATTAGCCTATCTGACCATCAAAGGCCCCAAGGATGGCATCGCACGCATAGAATTTGAGTACCCCATACCCTTGAGCGATGCCAAGGAACTCTTACAAAATGTGGCAAAGCAGCCGCTTATTTCTAAAATTCGTCATAAAGTTACCCATGAAAATCGAGTGTGGGAGGTGGATGAATTTTGCGGCGACAACCAAGGCCTTATTGTGGCAGAAATCGAACTTACCAGCGAAGAAGAGTTATTTAGTAAACCGGCATGGATTGGTGAAGAAGTAACCCACGATGCACGCTATCGCAATGCTGCCCTTGCACGCGCCCCCTACTCCACTTGGACAAAATAAAATAATGAGGCTATTGCCTTTAGTCAGCAAAAAGACACTGCGTAAGCAAAAACGTCATTGCGAGGAGCCTGCAGCGAAGCAATCCATGTATTTTAAGACCTCTGCACAATTATTTTCTTATATAGCTTTATGTGCTAAATATGA
>CAYJHK010000020.1:0-17743 GCA_964369515.1 uncultured Desulfovibrionaceae bacterium | reverse complement strand
GCAGTCTGCGTTTGAAATTTTGACGCAGTAGTTTACCCTTTTTCAACGCACTGTTTAGAATTGAGGGGGATACAATTCGCAAGCCGCCTCAAACACTCCCTCTGCAAGCGTTGGGTGAGCATGAATGGTATTGGAAATATCCTGTATTGTTCCGCCCATACGCATACACAATGCCGCTTCGGCAATGAGATCAGAACCGTTTTCACCGGCCATGTGTGCACCCAGCAAGCGTCCGCTGTCGGCATCGGCCACCAATTTGATAATACCGGCAAGATGTCCGGAAGCTTGAGCTTTGCCCAGTTCTCGCATGAGGAAGGTGGCGCATTTGGTATTTATGCCTTGTTCCTTGGCTTGTTCTTCGCTAAGTCCGACGCAACCCACTTCCGGTGAGGTGAAAATGGCGGAGGGTACTACAGAATAGTCCATGGGTGCAACGGAGGCTTTGTCGTCGGCCAGAATATGGCGTACGGCGTGTATGCCTTCAGCTGAGGCCATGTGCGCCAGCATGATGCGTTGTGGGCCGATGATATCTCCGATGGCGTAAATCCCCGGAACCGAAGTGCAAAGATGTTCGTCAACTTCAATCCAGCCTTGAGCATCGGTTTTAACGCCCACATGTTCTAGCCCAAGACCTGCTGTAGCCGGACTGCGCCCCACGGTGACCAGCACGGCATCGCATTCCACAGCCAACGTTTTCCCCTTGGGGTCGGGTTCGGTGCCGGGCATGGTTAGAGGTTCAATGGTTCCGTGAACTTTATCGTTTTCCACACGCACACCGGAGAGCGTGCTTCCAAGATGCATGGCAATGCGATTTTTCTTCATTTCTCGCTGAATAAGAGTACTAATGTCATTGTCCACACCGGGGATGGGGAGTAATCTTTTTTGCCCTTCAATGACGGTGACATCAACGCCAAAAGCTTTGTAAATAAAGGCCATTTCGCAGCCAACCACGCCGCCGCCCACAACAATCATTTTCTTTGGCAAGTTTTCACGTTCAAGAATATCGGGGCTGTCGATGATGAATTTGCCATCAAAGGGTAAGGATGGCAACTCACGCACCGTGGAGCCGGTGGCGATAATGATGGTGTCACATGACAGAGTCAGTTCTTCCTCTTGCGTTTTCACCTGAACTTCATGGGCACTTAAAATGGTAGCAATACCATTGTAATAGTTTATCTTAAGTTTCGCGCAACTTTTCGTAAGGCCGCCGATTAAGGTGTCAATAACTTTATTTTTGCGTGCCAAGACAGCGGGCATATCCACAGAGCTTGAACCGCTGCTTTGTATGCCGTATGCTTGTAAATTTTGCGCTATTTCAAGAGCATGTGCGCTGGCCTTAAGTGTTTTTGTGGGTACGCAACCTGTATTGAGACATGTACCGCCAAGGCGATGTTTCTCAATAAGTGTGACCTCAAGGCCTGCTTTGGCAGCGGCAAATGCGGCGGTATAACCACCGGGGCCGCCTCCGATAATGATAATTTTAGCCATATCAACTCCTTACGTGTGATAATGTCAGCTTCTTAGAGCTAACCTTTTAGAATTAACTTAGAGAGTTTGCAAATTTATGAATTTTGTCAAGAAAAAAAAATTACGTAAAAGCCATCGTATTTGCGTGTAAAATATTAAGATTTTAGAGATTAACAGAAAATTCTTTTGTAAAAACGGCGAGAAATGCTCTGCCAAATTCTTGTCTTCTTGTTCAACTTCTGCTAAAGGGTACGCATACAAGTAAGGAGAAAGGCATGAGTACTAGCTTTTTTGATATTTTTATAGTGGTAATATTTGTCTATTTTTGTGTTTCGGGTTTGATTAGAGGTTTTTGTAAGGAAGCCTTCAGCCTTGTTGGCCTTATTGGCGGTATTTGGCTGGCCTATACATATTACCCCGTCATAAGCCCTTACTTTTCTTTCATTAATAGCGAAACATGGCGTACAATAGCGGCTTATTTTGTTATCTTTTTAGGTGTGAATTTTGTCACAAGTTTTTTAGCCATTTTAATGCAAGGCATTCTTAATCTTGCCATGCTTCCATGGGCAGATAAATTAGCCGGATTTGTGCTTGGCTTTGGAAAATCCGTTTTGCTGTGCAGTGTTGTGGTACTTGTTACACAACATTTTTTTGGCAACGCAGACTTCTTGAAGAACTCTTTATTTTTGCCCTACATGACAAATTTTGTCGAAAGTGTCCGTGCTTATATTCCCAATGATTTTTTTAATTTTAGTTTTTAAAGGCATACAATGAAGAGCTTACAGCATTTACAATCTGTTATTGATACCATCCTTGGTCCAAACGGTTGCCCGTGGGACAAAGCACAAACCCCTGAATCCTTAGCCGATTATGTTATTGAAGAAAGTCACGAGCTTATTGATGCGCTTTTGAAAGACAAAACTTGTGCCTGCGAGATACTCAGTCAAAAAAGCCAACAGCTTGCCGAATCTATTCGCAATGGAAACACCAGCAAGGATGTGTGCGAAGAACTTGGCGATGTTGCGTTCTTATTGCTTTTTATTGCTAAACTTTATGAGCAAAAAGGCGAATTCTCCTTGGACACTGTATTTAATATGAATGCGGAAAAAATGATTCGCCGACATCCACATGTCTTTTCCGATACGAAGTTTGAAAACAGCGATGCTCAGCTAAGAGCATGGGAAGAGATAAAAAAAGCCGAAAAAAATGGCGATGTTGAAGTAGAAGGGGCTTTGCCCAAGGGCGTGTTTCATTCTTTACCAAAGGGGCTACCTGCGCTTGTAAAGGCATACCGCATTCACTCAAAGGCTGCACGTTTTGACTTTACTTGGCCGGAAGAGCAAGAAGTTGAGCAACAAGTGGAAGCCGAATGGCTTGAATGGCTTGATGTGGCGCAAGGTGACAATAAAGAAGCGCAAAAACATGAACTTGGCGATATGATTTTTACTCTTGTGGAACTTGGACGGCGCAAGGGGATTAAGGCCAATGAAGCTTTGGACTTAAGTACGGAGCGTTTTTTACGCCGTTTTGCTGCCATGGAACGTCTTGCCCATGAAAGAAACCTTGATTTTGCGAGCCTTGACCTTGATGCCAAGGATGATCTTTGGAATGAAGTAAAAAGTTTTGAAAAAAATAATGTATAAGTTTGATATGCTTTTTCGGAGGAAAAAATGACCGATGATAAAAAAAATATTGCCGAACAAGAGCAAGGTGCAGCTTCGACCGATGGAAAAGAGGATGCACAAAATTCGCTTTACGGACGAGAGATAACGGCCTTTGATCCGGGGCTTGCCCCAAGAGGAAGCTACCCCACCGGACTTTCCGGCACAAGAGCCAATTTAGATCAGCCTGCGAGTTTGGACAAGCCTGCCAGTTTGGATTTCGACGGCATTTCTCCCACTCTTTCCTCAAAAGAAAGCGTGTCGGAAAATGCACAGCACGACGTGCAAAATGTGCAAAATATACAGAATGCGCAGGAAAATAGGCAGGAAGGGCAGGTTTTTGTGCCCGAAAATACTCACGATAATATTCAAGAAAATAAGCGTGAACATATGGGCGAATACGGGCAAGAGCCCATGACGTTTGCCGGTAGAGACGGCACTGCGCCCCTAAATGTGCACACTGCGCCTTTGCAACCTAACGCAGAGACCGAATCGTCTGCCCATGGTGTTGCACAAGGTGCTGTCTATGGTGATACTCCCCATGGCGTTGCGCACCTTGAACATACTGCACATTCGGAACATCATCCGCATTCTGAAGAAGCACAGTATTATCAAGCCGCACCCGCTCAAGAAGATAATTCTCACATGCAGGATGCGCAAGAACGCTCTGAGCAAGCAGCCACACAAGAAGTGATTGAGCTGAGCACCGCCAGTAAAATATTTGAGCACATGGCCAGATTTGCCCCCCTGTACTTGCTGTTTATATTTGTATTTCACACGGCAGTAAGTGTGCTGTTTCCTTCCACATACTTCCCTTCGGAATTGCAGCATCTACAGCTTTTTGAAACCATGAAGCAAAGTAAGCAATGGTTATTGCCGCCGGTTACCGACTCTCTAGGTATTGCTTACCCCGGATATTATTGGCTGATGACCTTAGTTGACCTTATCCCCATGCCCGAAACGTTGTTCTTGCCGGTTCTTTCGGCTATTACTGCCATCATCGCCATATACAGCGTGTATATAATGGGTGCGTGTTTAAATCTCAAAAATAACGGTGCCTTTGCTTCCGTTCTTGTGCTTGTATCCTGCCCGCTGTTTGTGATTTTCTTGCATATGGCACAGCCGGAAATTTTAACCATGAGCTTTTTTTGCCTTGCCCTTGGCTTGCTCTATCGAGGTTGGACGCGCGAATCTGCGCCCTTCGCCTTTATTTTTGGCTTTGTCTTCCTTGCCCTTGCCGTGCTCAGCGGCGGTTTCCTTCCTCTTTGGGTGAGCTTGGCAGTGAGCATAGTGCTCATTTTTTGGCGACTTGACATACATAGAGCGCATAAATTGGATGCCGTTGTAGGTTTTGGCTTTTTGGTTTTGTGCTTCGCGGCATGGCTTGTGCTTGTTATTCTTCTTAGTCAGCACGCCAATGTTCTTGATAGTATCATGAAGGCGGCCATAGTTCCCTTCATGCCGCCTTATTGGCCTTTACCCATGCCTTGGTGGACACTGGCCATTGTGGTTTGTGGACTTTTCCCTTGGTTTATTGCACCGCTCTTTTCGCCTTGGTTTACAATCTTAAAAAATACCCTCAGCAATTTGAAGGCTTCACGTACCACAAATTCCGGGCCGACATGGCTTTATCTCACGGCAATAGCAGGGCTTATTATCCTTGTGCTGCAAAAAAACGATGCCCCTCTCGCTGCCTTGCCCTTGCTCCCCGTTTTCGGGCTTATTCTTGGAAAGACCATCTGCAATTTTGGGCCAAGAGGCAGTAGCTTTTTCTTCCTTATATTTGCGCTGTGTTTACTTGTGGGCGGCATAGCTGCTACTGTTGTGAGCATTCCGGCTACGGCTGTGCATTGGACGCCGTATGTTTCGGCGCAGGTGGCGGATGCATTGAAAAATATGTACGGTTTACCCATAATCTCGGCACTGTTGATCATTGCCTCCCTTGTGTTAATTCGCTTTACAAAGCGCACCCAACCCCATGGGGCTTTGCTTGTTGTGGCGTTTTTCAGTCTACTTGTGGTGCAACCTGTTGTGCTTTTTGTAGCACCCTCCTTGGTGGGGCATTATACCAAATATCATTATAAAGGTAATGGTCTTGTGACTGTTCCCGACGCTTTTGGTATGCCCAAGGCGATATTGCCGACAGCGGCTACAAAAGAAACTGAGCAGGGCAAGCAGGCAACTCCGGCCATAAACCCTGTGCCGGTGACTGTGCCAAGTAATGCACCAAACACGCCGCCAAGTGTGTCGCCAAGTGTACCTACTGTAGAGCAAAACCCGCAAACACCGTCCGGTACGCAGACTAACACACCGCCGGCAGAACAAAATCCTGCACCCAATATGGACGAAGCACCGCCCATTGCCGTCCCCATGCAGGAGTAAAATATGAGGAATAAAACGTGTTAAAACATATGAAAAAAATTATACCGGTGGTCATTGCTTTGCTGTGCGTTTTTGCGACAGTTCACCGCACAGATGCGCAAGAGCTTCCGCAGGAATTGAACGCATCGAGCGGTACTATTCGTGTGCATTTGGCGTATCCCCATTTGGCGAAGGTTGACGAAACCGTGCTCATAAAATCGTCCATTGCGCCCAAAGATTTTGCTTCTCGCAATGCCATAAGTGTTAAAATTAGCAGTAAAACCAATCCGGAATCAGATTATTCATACCTTGGCGGTTATCCCAATGCACGGGTAACCTTTTATAAGTCGGGAAGGTATGCGTTGACTGTCAGCACGGGCTTGCTGGTAAGTGACGGTTGAGGCGGCGGTGCAAAACACAATGCACTGGACGTGCAAACCATTTATATTGATGTAAAATAATGCCTATTTATGGCCTGTAATTGTTCGAATAACCATGCAAAGCTGTGGTATGTGTATTTGTTGCGCTGCGCTGATGAGACGCTTTATTGTGGTATTACGACGGATATGGAACGTCGCTTAGCCGAACACAATGGGCTTAAATCCGGCGGCGCAAAATATACTCGCTCCCGTAGGCCGGTACAGCTTTGCAGTCATGCCCATTGTGAGAGTCGCTCAGCTGCGCAAAAGCTGGAAGACGCCATTCGAAAATTGCCAAGACATAAGAAAATAACAGCTTTGCAAGGCCATGCGTCCGCCAATGATCTGGTAGACAAGTAGTTGAATTAATAAAAAATATGGAACCAAAATATATAGAGAATTAACATGTTATCTTTTGAAATTATAACAGCTTTTTGTGCCACAGCTTTGCTTTTGGCACTTGCCCCCGGCCCCGACAATATTTTCGTGCTCACGCAGTCGGCCTTGTACGGAGCCAAAGCCGGTATTTACACCACGCTTGGCTTGATGACCGGAATTGTTGGGCACACCTTGGCGGTGTCGCTCGGTGTTGCTGTTATTTTTCAAACGTCACCGATGGCATTTTTGGCGGTAAAAATTGTCGGTGCAGGCTACTTGGTCTACCTTGCGTGGCTGTGCATTCAAAGTTCTGTCTGTACCGCAGACCTTGGCAAACAGCAATTTCTCGGTTATTTTGCCCTTTATAAGCGTGGGATTATTATGAATATTACCAATCCCAAAGTGACAATATTTTTTCTTGCCCTCTTGCCGCAATTTGTAAATCCGGCTCATGGGGCTGTGTCTGTGCAAATAATGTTGCTTGGGGCATTGTTTATTGCGTCGGCTTTTATTGTTTTTGCAGCTGTCGCCGTCTTAGGGGGGCAACTGGCCAATTGGTTTAATAATTCACCACGTTATCAAATTTATATGAATAGAGTTACGGCGGCCATTTTTACGACCATGGCAATAATGCTTTTATTTTCTGTATGATGGGCTTTATTTTGGTGAAAATAATTTATATGGGTAAAATTACAAAAAAGACGCTGTGACATCTTGACAGATAAGCATATGGGCATGTAAAAGCACAGTTCGCACATGTATTTTCGCCGGGTTTAAGGCTTATATGCTTGTGCTGCATGGAAAATTACTGTAAACATGCTGAATGTTTTACAATATAGAATAAATTGCATTGCTTGTTATGCTTTTTTTGAGAAACGCAAGGATTTTTTAGAGTAATTGTTCATTACAGTGAGCGTTTCGAATTTGTTGCATATTTTGCCGTAATGAGCTTTATTGGCTAGTGTTGTGGTTGTCGGATATAATAATTGAATGTATTTTGAAAAAATTGAGAAGAGTTTTATGAATCCATTCCACATTGCAGTGGGCGACATTCTCGCACAAGGTCGAGAGCTTGAAGTGAGCGACGCAAATGTATGGATAGACCCCATGCAAGAGTTGCATATACATTGTGACATTGTGCAACCGTTGCACGTAAAAGTTTTGGCTACCCCCTTGCAAGGCGGAATTCTTGTGCGTGGGAAGTTGACGGGCAAAGTAGCTCTTGCCTGTGATTTGTGCGCTGAAGTTACTGAATATGAACTTAAGCACGACATTGATGCCTTTGAGAGCATTCCGGGCCAATCCATAGACTTTGAAGATGGAAGCGACGATGATGCAGAGGACTTCAACGATGTATTTTCGGCCAACGAAAGCCGTATAGTCATCGAAAGAAATATACCATACCTTGACATGTCAGCTTTGTGCTGGGAGGAGTTTATGCTGGCTTTGCCCATGCGTCCGCTCTGTCAAGAAAACTGCAAAGGACTTTGCCCTACTTGTGGTATAAATTTAAACGAAAGTGTGTGCGCTTGCACACAAGAACAGGGCGACCCACGCCTTGCTGTTTTACGTAACTTAAAAATTACATCAAAATAAAGTATGTATCATAAAAGGAGAATACCATGGCTGTTCAACAAAACAAAAAATCTCGTTCAAGAAAAGGAATGCGTCGTTCCCATGACCGTGTGGCCATTCCCACTGTAATTTATTGCCATTGTGGCGAACCTACTGTACCGCACTCCATATGCGCCAGTTGTGGCACGTATAAAGGGCGCAAGGTTATAGCCACTGCCGATGATAAAGATTAATGAGTAATCGCCCCATCATTGCCGTGGATGCCATGGGAGGAGACTTTGGTCCTTCTACAGTGGTTCCAGGAGCCATAAGTGCTGCAAAGCTCTATGACTTGACTGTGCGCTTAGTGGGTGATACCGCTAAAATACAGGGAGAAATAGAACGCTTGGACGTGCATGGCGTAGACTATGACATAGTTCCTGCCGGTGATGTGGTGCATATGAATGAAAAGCCGTCGGATGTTTTGCGTCGAAAAAAGGATTCATCCATTCAAGTGGCTTGCCGTTTGGTGCGTGATGGGGATGCTCACGCCGTAGTCAGCGCCGGGCATTCCGGTGCAACGGTGGCTTGCGGTATGTTTATTGTCGGGCGCATTCCCGGTGTGGAAAGACCGGCTTTGACAACACTTTTGCCCACTGAAAAAAAACCACTGGTGATTTTAGACGTGGGTGCCAATGTTGATTGTAAACCCTATCATCTTTTTCAATTTGGTTTGATGGGCAATGCCTTTGCTCGTGATATTGTGGACTATCAAGCTCCTGCTGTTAGTTTGCTCAGTATCGGCGAAGAAGAAGGCAAGGGTAATACGCAGGTCAAAGAGGCTTACGAACTGTTAAAGATGGCGCAAAACTTGAACTTTGCCGGCAACTGTGAAGGTAGAGACCTTTTTACCGGTGACGTGCATGTGGTTGTTTGCGACGGTTTCTTGGGAAATGTTGTTTTGAAAACGAGTGAGGGACTTTCCATGTCTCTTATTCGTATTTTAAAGAGATATTTACATGCCGGTTTTTGGCCTGCGCTTGGGGCTTTGCTCTCCAAAAGTGCCTATAAGCGTTTTAAAGAAACAGTTGATTACGCAGAAATTGGTGGTGCTCCCTTGCTTGGTTTACAAGGTCTGATTTTAGTATGTCATGGCAAATCAAGTGAAAAAGCAATTTGCAGTGCTGTAAAAATGGGCGGTGTTTTTGTGCGCAAAGAAACCAATAAGCACTTGGCGCAAGCTATTTTAACCAACGAAGAGTTGACTCGCTTTGGGAAGGCTTTATAGTTTTCTTGAGAAAACACTATTTTAAAGAGACAAAAGTCCATGACGAAGACAAAGAAAAACACCGATTGCTACATGCACGGTCTTGGCATGTATGTTCCTGAGCGCATTGTAACCAACCATGATTTAAGCCAGTTGGTGGAAACGAGCGATGAGTGGATTACCTCTCGCACAGGCATAAAAAATCGCCACATGCTTACCCCGGAAGAAAATGGGTCCGACCTTGGTGCTAGGGCTGCGCAAAATGCTCTTGCTGAGGCAAAGCTTTCGCCGGAGGCTGTCACCCACGTTCTGGTTGCCACCTGTACCCCTGACTATATGTGTCCTTCAACTTCAAGTATCATTGCTCAAAAGCTTGGCTGCAAAACAGTTATGGCTTTTGATTTTAATGCCGCTTGCTCCGGATTTATGTATGGTTTGTCGCTGTGTGAATCCATTTTGACTACACATCAAGACGCTGTGATTTTATTTGTATGCGTTGAAGCCCTCACCAGACGAGTTAATTTCCAAGATCGATCGACCTGCGTACTTTTCGGCGACGGTGCCGGCGCAATGGTTTTGCGTGCCACTTCTGAAAATGCGCAGGCCAAGGTGCATAGTGTCATCTGCCATACCGACGGTCAGCTGTGGAACCTTATCACCATTGGTGGCGGGACACGGCAATCTTACGTCATGGGTGATGCCATTCAAGACGAGTTTTTTTTGCATATGCAAGGGCGTGAAGTTTTTAAACATGCCGTGCGTAATCTTGTGAGCGTTGCCCATGAAGTGCTTGAGCTTAGTGAATTAAACATGGAAGACATAGACCTTTATGTGCCGCACCAAGCTAATTTGCGTATTATCGAAGCTGTAGGTTCTCGACTCAAGTTACCGGATGAAAAGGTTTTTGCCAATGTGCATAAATATGGTAATACCTCCTCTGCTTCTGTACCCTTGGCATTATTTGAGGCACGAGAGCAAAATCGCATTGCTAAGGGTAGTACGCTTATGGTTGCATCTGTCGGTGCAGGTTTCACATGGGGTGCCGGGATTTTAGATTTCTTATAGACTGCTTCTAAGTTTTTTAGATGCACTGTTCATTGCTACTATGCCCAATGCATACATAAAAAAATGAGTGCCGAAAGTCTTGAGTTTTAGCAAGAACTAAGCTATGAGAGTATTGCTTTTATAGAGAGGGAACTAATGAGTACGAACGCAAATATGGAACTTGGTACGGCTCTTGTCACGGGCGGATCTCGAGGCATTGGAAAGAGTATTGCCATGGAGCTTGCAAATCAAGGCTTTATGGTAATCCTAACCTATGCGAGCAAGTCCGATGAAGCGCAAAAAGTTGTGGATACAATCATAGCACAAGGGGGCAAGGCGCAGGCTTTTTGTCTCAATGTGGGCGATGCCGAAGCGGTAACGGAGTTTTTCGCAACACATATTAAGAGTCAAGGTCGACTGTCGGTTTTGGTGAATAATGCCGGCATAACCAAGGACGGTTTCATTGTGCGCATGAAGGATGGCGATATGGACAGTGTGCTTAACGTGAATTTGCGTGGTGCCATGCTCTGCTTGCGAGAAGCTGCTAAAATTATGAGCAAGCAAAAATTTGGACGAATTATCAATATTTCGTCGGTGGTGGGGCAAATGGGCAATGCCTGTCAAATGAATTATGCCGCAGCCAAAGCCGGTATGCATGGCGTAACCATGGCGGCTGCCAAGGAGCTTGCAGGGCGCAATATCACTGTGAATACAGTGGCTCCCGGCTTTATAGAAACCGACATGACGGCAAATTTACCTGAAAATGTACGCCATGCGTATGTGGAGAGTATACCATTAAAACGCTTGGGAACGCCTGAAGATGTGGCATATGCAGTATCTTTTCTCGTTTCAGAAAAAGCACAATATATTACAGGACAAGTTCTTGCCGTTAACGGCGGCATGTACTGTTAAATAAAAAGAAATAATAGCATATGGAGGCGTATTATGTCCGATGTAGCACAAAAAGTTACAAATATTATTGTTGAGCAATTGGGAGTTTCTGCTGAAGAAGTAAAGCCCGGAGCATCCTTTGTGGAAGATCTTGGCGCAGATTCTCTTGACCTTACCGAACTCATTATGGCCATGGAAGAAGAATTTGACATCGAAATTGCAGATGACGATGCTCAAAAGATTTTAAAAGTTCAAGATGCAATTTCTTATATTGAAAATAAATAATTGATATTTTAAAATTCTAAATAGCTATCAGGTCTGTTAAAATAGAGTTATGCGTAAGTGTGATACTGTTTTAACAGGCTTTTTGGCTACATATTGTAACACATAAAAGGCAAGCCATAGACTGTGCCGTAATACGTTTATGCTTTATAATTCAAGGAGTTCACATGAGCCGTAGGAGAGTTGTCATCACCGGACTTTCTGCGATTACCCCCTTGGGTAATGATGTACAAAGTACATGGGAAGCGCTTATACAAGGAAAATCCGGTATAGCTCCCATTACATTATTTGATGCAAAAGAATACGATTCACGTATTGCGGGCGAAGTTAAGAACTTCGTTCCGGAAGAACATATTCCTTACAAACAAGCTAGGCGTATGGATCGATTCACCCAATTTGCTGTTACCGCCGGTAAGGCGCTTGTGGAAGATGCTCGCTTTGTTATTAACCAAGACAATGCCGAAAGGTGTGATGTGGTGCTTGGGGTTGGTCTTGGTGGTCTTGAAACCCTTGAAACATATCATGAAAAGCTGTTGAAATCCGGTCCGAATAAAATTTCGCCATTTATGATTCCCATGCTCATTTCAAATATGGCACCCGGGCAAGTAGCTATTTTTCAAGGAGTTAAGGGTAATAATGTCACTGTGACCTCTGCGTGTGCATCTGCCTTACATGCCATTGGCACAGCGTGGAGCGAGATGCTCTTGCAGCGTTCCGATGCTGTTATAACCGGCGGCGTCGAAGCAACGGTTACCCCCCTTGGCGTAGCAGGATTTACTGCGCTTAAAGCCCTTTCAACGCAATATAACGATGATCCAATCAAGGCCTCACGTCCCTTTGATAAAAACAGGGATGGTTTTGTCATTGGCGAAGGCGCAGGTTTGTTATTTTTAGAAGATTTGGACGCTGCGCTGGCACGTAATGCCACAATTTATGCCGAAATCGTAGGATACGGTACTTCTTGTGATGCCTATCATATGACTGCGCCTCAAGAAGGCGGCGAAGGTATGGCTCGTGCCATGAAAAATGCGCTGAAGGATGCCAAGCTCAACCCAGAAGATATCGATCATATTAATGCTCACGGCACATCCACTTCGCTCAATGACTCGTGTGAAACCAGTGCCATTAAGCTTGTTTTTGGCGAACATGCACATAAAATTCGTATTTCTGCCACTAAATCCATGACCGGACATCTGCTGGGGGCAGCTGGTGGTATTGAATCTGTCTTTTCCATTTTGGCACTGCATACAGGTATTATTCCGGGCACCATCAATCTTGATACGCCTGATCCTCTGTGCGATTTGAATTATATGGCGCACGGTTCGGAAAATTTCCAATGTAATTATGCCATGTGCAATTCCTTTGGGTTTGGCGGTACCAACGCCAGTTTAATTTTTAAGCGGTTTATAAAATAGTTTTATTACCAACAATTTTAATTTTCATGGGGAGAGACAAAGCATAATGTTTGAACTTCAGCTACAAGATGCCGAGCTGGCAAAAATCATCGGTTTTGAGGCGCATCGTCAAATAAGTAAACTTGAACTTATAGCGTCAGAAAATTTTGTGTCAGCCGCAGTGCGAGAAGCACAAGGTTCCGTACTTACAAATAAATATGCTGAAGGTTATCCCGGCAAGCGTTATTATGGCGGTTGTGAATTTGTAGATATGGTTGAAGACTTGGCACAGGATAGGGCACGCAAACTGTTTGAGTGTGACTACGTCAATGTTCAGCCCCATTCCGGTTCGCAAGCTAATATGGCCGCATATTTCACCTGCATAAAACCCGGCGATACTGTGCTTGGTATGGATTTGACCCATGGCGGTCATCTGACGCACGGAAGTTCTGTGAATTTTTCCGGAAGACTTTTCAACTTTGTATCCTATGGCGTTGACAGAGAAAGCGGACGAATTGACTTTGCACAAGTGGAAGCAAGAGCCAAAGAACATAAGCCTGCGCTTATTGTGGCCGGGGCATCTGCCTACGCACGTACCATTGATTTTAAGCGGTTCCGTGCCATTGCCGATGAAGTGGGCGCCATGCTCATGGTGGATATGGCGCATATTGCCGGACTTGTTGCCGCAAAATTGCATCCATCACCCATTGAACATGCACATGTCACCACCACCACAACGCATAAAACTTTGCGTGGACCTCGTGGCGGTATGATCATGAGCACGCAAGATCTTGGCAAGACAGTTAACTCCCATATTTTCCCGGGAATTCAAGGCGGGCCGCTCATGCATGTTATTGCTGCTAAAGCTGTGGCCTTGGGTGAGGCTTTGGAGCCGAGCTTTGTGTTGTACCAAGCTCAAGTGCTTAAAAATGCAAAAGCTCTTGCTGCAGGTCTTATGGATGCAGGCTATGCTCTTGTGTCCGGTGGTACTGACAATCACCTTATGCTCATGGATTTAACCAACAAAAATATTACCGGAAAAGACGCAGAGCACGCACTGGATGCCGCCGGTATTACTGTCAATAAAAATACGGTTCCCTTTGAAACTCGTTCGCCTTTTGTGACTTCCGGCATACGTATTGGCACAGCAGCTTTAACCACACGTGGCATGGACGAAACGGATATGCAGCATGTGGCAGGCTTTATGGTTGATGCACTGCAAAATATAGAAAATTCACAAAAACTCAGTTCCATTCAGCAAGCTGTGGAACGTTTTGCAAGGCAATTTCCCCTTTTCGCTACACGCATCCATAAATAATACTTCGAGTAAGGCACTTTTAATTTTTAGAAGTGCCTTCTCAAGATAAAATTATTGCTTTGCGTGCGATCGGCATTTGATTTGAAATATTGTGTAATTTTTTTTTAAGGTCTAAAGTATTTCCTTTTTTGTCCGTAGATTATATTGTACACAAACTCCAAGATGGGAGGGTCAGGGATAATGTCGCAAACAAATATTCTTCTTGAAGCCGGAACCAATGAATTAGAAATCATGGAATTTTATGTGGAAGAAGATGGATATTGCGGACACTACGGCATAAACGTAGGGAAAGTAGTTGAAATCATACGTCCACAGAAAGTTACTGCCATGCCGGAAATGGTGCATCCGGCGGTGCTTGGTGCTTTTTCCCATCGCAACGGTGAAGTTATTCCCCTCATTGATGTGGCCACCTATCTTAATTTCACCCCCACAAATAATCGAGAAGCTAAGATTATCATTACGAAATTTAATATGTTTACCACAGCATTTAAAGTTTCCGGTGTAAATCGCATTTATCGTTTAAGCTGGACCAATGTGGAAGCTCCGGGAAATTTACTGCAAAAAATCAGCCGTAGTGCCGTCACAGGTGTGGTGCGCATGGACGATAGAATTATTTTACTTCTCGATCTTGAAGCCATTGTGGCTGAGATGCATCCGCATATGGCCATTAATATGGATGTTGAGCGGCGCACTGCTTCAGAGGGCAATAGGATGCATAAGATTTTACATGCCGACGACTCTGTGAGTATTCGTCGTCTTGTGCTTCAACTATTGGAAAAAGAAGGCCGATTTGATGTTGTTCAAGCTGAAAATGGTGAAATAGCGTGGAATTTACTGCTCGGTTATGTGCAACGTTCAGAAGAAGAAAATAAGCCCTTAACCGATTATGTCGAAGGGGTTATCACTGATATTGAAATGCCCTCCATCGACGGACTTGCATTGTGTAAGAAAATCAAGGATCACCCCATATTACGTCAATTGCCGGTGGCAGTGTTTTCGTCAATGGTCAGCGAAAGCGTGGAAAAGAAATGTAAATCCGTGGGTGCAGATGCCCAATACGCCAAGCCTGACTTGCAAGTTTTAAGTAATAAGTTGTATGAGTTAATAAAGAATTATCGCCCTTAGACGAATTTTGAGCACAAATTAACTTCAATGGATGTATGAAAGACCTCTGTGCATAATTGCATGGTGGTCTTTTTCTATGTGAGAGTTATATAATTTGCGATATTTTTTGTGGGGGGAACTTTTGCTTGCGCCAAAAAGTTCCCTCACCCAAGAAAATTTTTACAAAATTAGAATCACGTGGAGGCTGGCGCAGCAGATGTTCTTTTTCAACGCACTGTCAGCCTCCTATGGCAACCATTCGCTTACTCGCCACCGCTGTACGTGCCTTACGAGCCTTGAGCAATGCCTCTCCCAGCGGTTTCCGTTTGATAGCTTGTTCAAAAACAGCTATTAGCCTTGGCATTATTAGCTCTTTTTGTTCAGGATTACGTAAAATATCGCGCAAGTCGTATTCGTTATCGGCAAAGAGGCAGGTGCGCAACTGACCGTCGGATGTCACACGCAGGCGATTACATGATGTGCAGAAATGGTTAGAAAGGGCTGAAATAATCCCGATGCGTCCGTGACCATCTTTTATTTCATACATGCGAGCAGGCCCGTTATGTGGCAAATTCCGGTCTTTGTGTTGTATTTGTTTGGCTTTAATGTTTTGCAATTGGACATGTTTTTGTGCTTCATGCAAAAGATCTTCTGCCGGCAAAAATAGTGAATCGCTCCAAATGGTTGAATCACCCATGGGCATAAATTCAATGAAGCGCACATCCACAGGATTTGCCTTGGCAAAGGCGATAAATTGCTCCATCTGCGCATCTGTAACGCCTCGTATGGCCACAGCATTTATCTTTACGCTAATATCTGCTTCGAGCAGGGCATAAATAGCTGCTATAACTTCATCCAAACAATTTTTACCGACAATGCTGGTAAAGGTTTCGTGCTTGAATGAGTCAAGGGAAATATTAATGGCTTTAATGCCGAGAGCTTTGAGGTGTTGTACATGTGGGCGCACGAGAGAACCGTTGGTGGTTATGCGCAAGTCGACTTCGGGATAGGTGTTGCGGATGCACTCAACAAAGTTCATGAAACCTTTGCGTGTGAAGGGCTCACCTCCCGTAAGGCGGACTTTTTCGATACCCAT
This sequence comes from uncultured Desulfovibrionaceae bacterium, assembly GCA_964369515.1. Classification (GTDB taxonomy): domain Bacteria; phylum Desulfobacterota; class Desulfovibrionia; order Desulfovibrionales; family Desulfovibrionaceae; genus CAYJAD01. The sequence goes on along the minus strand of CAYJHK010000020.1, from coordinate 1,507 downwards.
TTGTATGGAAGCACCAATGAGGGTAAGGAACTCTTCGTAACGCAAACAGTTGTCATGAGTTACAAAAGTATCGTCCTTGTTGTTGCGACAATAATTACAAGAAAAATTACAGCGATCCGTCACTGACAAACGCAAATAGCGAGCTATACGTCCGTGTTCATCAGTCAATAAAAAATGGTCATTATTCACGTTCATATCCGGGTAAAAGGAAGGTTGAGGCTCCCGTTTGTCCCTGTCCCTTGGGACAGTTCTTTTGTAGATAACAGATTTCACATGCTCCCTTAAATGGGTAATGTGTCACCACCGCAAAACGGCGAGAAAGGCTTGGGCCATCTTCTTTGTAAGGTATTCCAAGCTCATGTAAGGCAGCACGTAAATTGTCGGTAGGGCGTGGAGCAGGAGCGCAGCCTGCACTTTCCACATCAGGCAGTATATCGTGAACGGCTCCCATGCACAATGTTTGCGCAAGGGCATTGTCCGAATAAGCTTTGGATGGGGCATCAGCCCAAGAATTATCAATTTCCTCTTCCACGGATTCAGGTAGCCATGTTACAAGATATTTTATTTTACCGGTATCAATTGTATACACATTGAGTTCGCTCTTCCATTTTTCCCAAAGAGAGGTAAAGCGTTCAAAAAGCTGCCCACCGATGCGAGTTTCTTGGCTGTTACGCATAATGAGCTCTAAGTCGAAATATGGCTCGGTTTCAATTTTTTCAATGGTATAGCTGCTCATATTTTGTTTAATCTCCGTATTTCAATCAATTGCTTCATTCAGCCTTGCGTGTTGTAGTCCGAATGGTTATCTATTAGTATAATCTGTCTTTAACATATGCGCAAGAATAAAAGCAGGGTATTTTATTTTTCGTCCACGTGATTCTGAATGTATTAATAGTAATTATTAGCAGCAACTGCAACTGCAACTGCTAACTTTTTACTTTTGTGCGCTTTTGGTGTCTTCATCTTTTTCCTGCTCGCGGCGTTAAAAAACATTTTTCAAACTCACGTACTTGAGTACGTTCAAGTTTACAAAATGTTTTTTGCCTTGCGAGCAGAAAAAATCTTACAAGCCCCTCAAAATCGCACAAAAACCAGCAATCCGTACCTTTTGAAAATCTGCTAACGCAGATTATCAAAAGCACGGCCTGCGGCAAAAAATCCATTTCTAGAATAAACTATTGTAAAAATAAACTTTATAATTACTGAAAACCTCAAGTAGCCAAGAAGTCGCACATTTTCTTTTATAGTATTTTAAGTTGACATTACTAATGTCAACTTATTAAAGGCACACTTGCTTCGGCACTTAACAGCGCAAATAAATTGCGCTTATGCCTACGCAGTGCTTGACTGCCCTCGCAGTCAAGATAGTAATTTCAACTGAAATTACTATAAAAATATATATGTGGCTATTGCCTTAACTCAGTAAGATTAAAATTATGCTTATTTTTCAAGGCTTTATACTATACTCAGATTTTGTTGGCTCATCCCGATAGGGATGAGCAATGGG
>CAYJHK010000019.1:0-17858 GCA_964369515.1 uncultured Desulfovibrionaceae bacterium | reverse complement strand
GCGAGCAGGAAAAAGATGAAGACACCAAAAGCGCACAAAAGTAAAAAGTTAGCAGCAACAGTTGCTGCTAATAATTACTATTAATGCATTCAGAATCACGTGCATATGAAATCCCATGAAGCTTTTTTCGAAGAAAAAAAGCGGAAAGCGCGTTTTGAGCGGGGTGTAGGGGGAACTTTTTGGCGCAAGCAAAAGTTCCCCCTACAAAAAAAATTGCAAATTGCAATCACGTGTTAGAATGCCCCGGACTTTCATCCTTTATTTGACCTTATGCGCCGCACAAGGTATAGCAAGGCATGAATAACAACAAGCCACCCGATACAGATTTTGAAATTCGAATTTCTTTTCAAGAAAATAGCTCGAATTTCACCATATTTTCTCCGGTAAAAGCCGCAAATAAGAGCTTAGCTCAAGCACTCTGGCTGTCGGAAAAATTATCCCCCCTACCCCTATGCTCAGGGCTTGGGCGTTGCGGTCTTTGTAAAGTACGTTTTCTTTCGCCGCCGCCACCCCCTGTGGAGATGGAAGAAAAAATCCTTGGAGCTATAGCTGTAGCACAAGGTTGGCGTCTGGCCTGTCGACATCTCTTGAAAGATATATTTGCAAAACAAAGACATCTGGACATTGAACTGCCCTTATTTGCATTGCCCAAAGCGAAAAACATAAAGTACAACAATGACGGAAACGATAACGATAACAAATTGTTAGCTATAGATATGGGCACCACAAGCATCTGCTGGCGAACCCTTTCCCCGCACGGAAAGGTCTTGCAAAGCGGCAAATATTTAAATCCGCTTATGGGCGCAGGTGCCGACATCATATCTCGCTTGCGCTACGCCATGCAACCGGAAGGTGCTTTCGAACTTGCCCATATATTACAAGAAGATTTGCAAGAATTATTACACAAGGTGACAAATGTTTCACACATATGCCTTGCCGCCAATACAGCCATGAGCTCGCTTTTTTTACATAAAGATATTAGCAGCTTGGCACATTCCCCCTATGCACTTCCCTTTGAAGGACATAGTACCGAATATATAAAGGCTTTACCGCCCATATATTTTCCGCCGCAACCTGCTCCCTTTGTGGGCGGCGATATCAGTGCCGGCTATACTGCTGTTTTGCAAAGGGAAGACCTTGCTTTTCCTTTTATATTTGCGGATCTTGGAACCAACGGTGAATTCATTCTGGCACTAAGTCCCAAAGAGGCTTTACTTGCTTCCGTACCCATGGGGCCAAGCCTTGAGGGCATTGGTTTACGCTTTGGGCATGTGGTTGACCAAAGTCCGGGCATTGTTAATAAAGTTAGCATTGGTGCCACGGGACTTATTCCGCACACTCTTGACGGAACAGCTGCGCAAAGCCTATGCGGTACCGGCTATATTTCACTCATTCACGCCCTTTTAAAGGTCGGAATCATTGCTCATGACGGTACATTCATAAAAAAACCGATGAAAGCTTCCCCCTTATATGCAAAAATTGCAAAGAATTTTCAACTTGTTCAAGGTGACAACGTCTTATTTCTTTGGAAAGAACACAGCGCAGTTCCCATGTATATTTCTGCCGTGGATATAGAAGAAATCTTAAAGGTAAAAGCGGCTTTTTCCTTGGCAATAGACTGTTTATTGAAAAGCTCCGGGCTTTGCCAAACGCAAGTACAACGCTTCTATCTTGCCGGTGCCATGGGTAGTCATATTGACATCCAAGACCTTGAAGCCTTAGGCTTTGTGCATTATGGTGCCGCTTCACGTATCCGAATTGTGGGCAACAGCGCTCTTGACGGAGCCGCCCTTTTAGCGATTACGCCAAGCCTACGTGAAGAGTTGCAAAATTTTAGCAGACAGTGTAGATTGCTTAATCTTACTGATGATCCACATTTTACCGAAAAGTTCCTACGTCAAATGAACTTTTCCTACGCAGGATAATATGCAAAACCTTTTCACGCCCTTGCCGGCGTACATTTACAAAAAGTTACAAGAACTCCCTGACATATTACATAAAGTCATGCCCATGCACGCAAGGCATCGCAAAACGCTTCATCTGGCCATCGAAGAACTCTCCGTACGCCTCACCAGCGAGCGAGCGCTTTTGCGACAGCCATACTGGGGCACTCCACGGTTGACAGCTGCATATCTATGGTATTTTTTACCTTGGAATATACTGCGTTTAACACGCCTTTTGCACGGACTTGACCTCCCCCCTCCCACTCCCATGCCAACGAAACACGATGAAACAGTAAAGCCACGTATTTTAGTGGACATGGGCAGCGGACCGCTCTCATTACCGCTGGCTTTATGGCTGGCAAAACCTGAGTGGCACAGCATCCCCCTCACCATCGTCTGTAGCGATACAGCCGCACAACCCTTGCAGTTAGGACAAAAAATATTTGAGCTTCTCGCCGGAAAACACAGCCCTTGGCGTATTGTGCCACGGCGCTGTACTGTGGAAGCAACAAGCCATGAATTGCATAAAATTGAAGGTGTTGTCTGGCTTATTGCAGCAGCCAATGTGTGCAATGAGCTGAAAACTCGCCCTGAGCAAACCATGGATGAACGACTTTTTGAACTGGTAAACAAATTCAGCACCCATATATATAATGTTAACGATGCACGGCTACTTTTTGTGGAACCGGGCACACGCCTTGGGGGCAAAACCATTGTTTCCTTACGTGAAGCAGGATTAGAATGCGAGCTACATCCGGTGAGTCCATGCCCTGCGCATTCGCTGGATTGCCCTTTACGAGACAGTAAAACATGGTGCCACTTTACTTTTGATACAGGTGGCGCGCCTGCGTGGCTTACGGACTTGTCACGGCAAGCACACTTGCGCAAAGAAGCACTCAGCCTTGCCTTTGTCCTTTTGCAAAACAATGAGGCGGCACAAGCGCATCAACTCACAGGCCGCAATCAGCATGAGGCACGCATCATCTCCGCCCCGTTTTCTGTACCGGGACTTGCCGGCCAAGCACGTTATGCCTGCACAGCACAGGGGCTGGCCTTACTTACGCAAGCTGCGCACATACAACAAGGGGCATTGCTCAACGTCTTTGAATCTCAGCAAAAAAATTCTATTGATAAGAAATCCGGAGCGTTCATTGTCGAACACCATGAACGTATGCCTCAAAATAAATTTACTCAAGACATTGAAGATTATCACGCACAATCTCGGGACTATGCTGTAAAAAAGACATTTCAAAAAAATCCATTGCCAAAAAAATCCATTTCGTGTAATGAGACTCCAACAAAAAATAAGAAGGATACATTGCGCAAACAAACACGCAAAGCATCCAAGAAAAGTTCAAAAAAGTTTTGGGAATAACTCCATGCATGAAGCCGTTTTACACGCAGAAAACATAGCGGTGACTTTTCACACCGAACGAGGTGATTTCAAAGCCATACATGACATACATTTTTCCATTGCTGCCGGCGAAATCGTGTGCCTTGTGGGTGAATCCGGTTGCGGTAAAAGTATGACTGCCAAGGCTTTGATGCGCCTTACCCCCGAAAATACCAGTGTAAGTGGCAAGGCTTTTTTGCAAGGACAAGATATGTTTGCTTTACCGGAAAAAAAAATGCGCTCCCTGCGTGGGCAGCACATGGGTATGATTTTTCAAGAACCCATGACGGCGCTCAATCCCGTCTTGCGTGTGGGTGATCAATGCATTGAACACCTTCAAATACATAAGAAAATGTCGTTGAAAGATGCAAAAAAACGTTGCTTGGAACTTTTTCAACATGTGGGCATACCGGCTCCGGAAAATCGTTTTTCCGATTATCCGCACCAATTAAGCGGCGGAATGCGTCAACGTGTGGTCATTGCCATGGCTCTGGCCTGTTCTCCAAAGCTTTTATTGGCCGACGAACCGACAACGGCGCTTGATGTTACCATTCAGTGGCAAATTCTTAACCTACTGCAAAATTTAGCAGAAGCAGAGCAACGTGCCATCTTGCTCATAACCCATGACCTTGGCGTTGTAGCACAAATGGCGCATCGGGTCGCAGTTATGTATGCCGGCGAAATCGTAGAATATGCCAGCGTAAAAGATATTTTTAACAGTGCAAGGCATCCTTACACACAAAGCTTACTGCAAGCATTTCCAGGTAAAAAAAGTATGCAGGCAGCACGTCTTCCAACCATTAGGGGTTCGGTGCCACCCATACATGCGTTCCCTACAGGATGCCGTTTTCATCCTCGTTGCCCAAAAACTCAAGTAGAATGTACGGTCAAGACTCCACCGCTAACGGCAATGCATCCCACCCAAAAAGTGCGCTGTTATTGTGCTTAACCCTATCACAAACCAGCAGGAGGATTTATAAAAAATTATACTCGACATTCTTAACAACAAAGGGCACACATACTTTTACTGTAACTATGCGTTTTTACACTTATATTCTCAAAGCATTTTTTTTGCGTAAAAATTAATCATCAGCAATTGTATACACTTACTACTATATCAAACAATGAGTACGTAAAAACACAATATCGTTAAGTTAAATTATAACTATTGAAAATTATAAACATTTTTCTAGACTTTATCAAGATAAGTTTTTTACAAACATAGCGCAAAGAGCTTATTTAATTAACTATTATTTTAGCATTTTTTTTATTTTTTTCTTGCTAAAAGCAATGTAAAATTTTATACTGCAATCTACAAAGTTAACTTCTAAAAAAAGGAAGGTAGGTATTATATGGTACATAGACATTACTTTACTGGTATCATGATCTTGGCATTTTCCCTTGGCCTGAGTTCTGAAAGCATCAGTGCCGGAGTACAATCAAGGAATTTGCCCGCAGCAGCCTATGGCTCAGTAAACGCCAAAGACGTCACGGGAGGCCCTTACGCCTTTCAAGAAAAGGGGAAGGGCGGTAGTGCTACTGTCACGCTAAAGCAAACAGTTGACGCTGTTCTTGCGAACCACAAAGCGCTGAAGGCCATTCAAGAAAACCGCGAAGTGGCACGCCATGAGCTTGAGGCATCTCGGGCAGGCTATGGGCCTCGTCTGGACTTGACAGGCTCCACCGGCTTAACCAATAGGAGCGATGTGAGCACGCGCCCTACAGGTAAGTCACGCTACATCTATGGCACAGGACAACTTCAACTCTTGCTCACCCAGCCCATTTGGGACGGTTTTGCCACACGTAGCCGTGTCCGCTCCAGCGAGTCATTGATGCGCTCTGTGTCCAGCCGAGTCGTTGACAATGCCACAACATTGGCACTGGACGGAATCATTGCACACGTTGACCTTATTTGGCGGCGCAAAAACTTGCAACTTGCGCAAAAAAATGTCAGCACGCACAGAAGAATTTTGGCATTGACCCGTGACCGTGAGGCAGAAGGCGCCGAAGTGCTTGCCAACGTAACCCAAACACAAGGCCGTTTAATCAGCGCCCAGTCTACCCTTGAGGACAACAAGTCTTCGCTCATGCAAGGTGAGGCTTCGTACCGTCGCTTAACCGAGCTTCCGGTGCCCGGCTCCCTTGGCATGGTCAAGCAACCCTTCAAGATGTTTGCCACTCAAGAAGAAGTGCTTGCGCTTGCCAAAACAAATAACCCCAAGATTATTGCATATCTTGAAGACGTTACCACAGCACAAGCCAATAAAGAATTGACAGATTCGGCTTTTCACCCAGTTATAAATCTTGAAACTGGACCAAGCTACAGCAACTATGGTTACCAATATGCCGGCGAAGAATATACCATGAGCTATGACGCAAATATAACCATGCGCTGGAATCTTTATAACAGCGGTGCAGATGTTGCCGCCAGCAAGGCTTCTGCTGCACGAGTGCGTGAAGCAAGACATACAGCCTACAGCTTTTTGGATGACCTTCAACTTGACATTCAGAACTCATGGATTGACTACAGAACGGCCATAACACAGCTTGCAATGCACAGAAAAGCCATTGCTTTTAACATTCAAACTCGTGATGCCTATATGGAGCAATATTTAATCGGTCAGCGTACATTGCTTGACGTGTTGGATGCCGAAAGTGAACTCTATAACTCTGAAGTACAAGCCGTGACTGCTCAAGCAAACATATTGATAAGCACATATCGCCTTTATGCTTTAGCCGGTTTGCTCTTACCCGAATTAAACATTGCAGCTGACTCAGTACTTATTAAGCCCATTATTGCTGCCGAAAAAAAGCTGGCTGATTAACATAATCCATTATATTACCCACCAGAAACTTTCCATGGGTCTGCATTTTACGACGCATGGAAAGTTTTCTGGATGATTTCCGGGTTGACAAAACCCAAATTCGTTTCTATTATATATTTATTAACACTGCAAGAAGGCGAGGAGAAATATGGCCAGCCAACGAAACTATCCCACACCTTCTCAGAAAACTGTACCTCCTATTAAAAATGGTTTTTCTGTGGCGGAAAGTGCTCTTCAAAGTTTGACGCATACGCATAAGGATTATGCAAATAATCAAGATGGCGCACGAAAAGAAGATAAGCTATCCAAAAATCATAAGATATATAATAGCGCAACCCCTTCACCCTCATCTGATACACATGCACCCAAGCGAAATGAGAATGTAGCTAAGGCTTCTCCTGTGCATGAACAAGAAAAAAAGCAAAACGTACAAGGTAGTGAGCACTTGACACAGCGTAAAAATACCAACTCATTGCAGGATTTGCCGCCTGTTCAAGCGCCCCAAAATGTAGCAAAGGGTGCGTCAAAAAATATGGCCAAGGCTGCACCAAAGCCTCAAGAAGTCACGCTTGATAAGATTATCGAAGAACAAGAACCCAAAAAAACAGAAGCTCAAGATGTAGCGCTCGAAAAAATCGTTGCGGAAAACCTGCCCGAAGAACAGGCAAAACAAGCAGAAGCACTCGAGCAAGCAGGAATTGGTGAACAAGCAGCTCCTGAAGCGCAAGAAAAAGCGCAAAACTTTGAGCCTGAAGCATCCCCTGTTGCTCCGGCAGAAGTAGACAGCGTTCCCCCGCTTTTACGAAGCCTCAGCTCTTTGTTACGTCTGCGTGGTAAAAGTGTATCGCCACAGTATTTATATGCCGGACTTGCCGGTGCTGGCGAAGTGACAGCCGGTGAATGTATACGAGCAGCCGCCCGTTCGGGTCTGCAAGCACGTATTATGAACCGCCCTACTCTTGATGAAATTTCTCCGCTCACCCTCCCCTGTGTGCTTATTTTGGATAAAGGGAGATCTTGCGTGCTTACAGCCTTAAGTAAGCACTTGGCAACGGTCATCTTGCCGGAACTTGGTGACGAACCAAAGCAAGTAAACAGAGCTCGCATCAGCGAAGAATATACAGGTTATGCCGTATTTGGTTCTGTTGATAAACCCGAAGACAAACGCATAACAACATTTCACAGACCACAAGGCAAACGATGGTTTTGGGATGCCATTAAGCATTATGGCCCCATTTATCGTCATGCTGCCTTTGCAAGTGTTATTATTAACCTAATCGCTCTTGGCAGTCCGCTTTTTGTCATGAATGTTTACGACAGAGTTGTCCCCAACAACGCCATAGACACGTTGTGGGTGCTAGCCATTGGCATAAGCCTTGCGTACTTTTTTGACTTTTTATTGCGTACCCTGCGTAACCATTTTGTGGACACTGCAGGCCGCAATGCCGACGTTGTTATTTCAAGCTTGCTTGTGGATAAAGTCCTGTCTGTACAGCTGGATCACAAACCGGAATCTACGGGTGCGCTCGTCAACAATGTTCGAGAATTTGAGTCATTGCGAGAATTTTTCAGCTCTTCCACATTGCTATCTTGTATTGATCTACCCTTTCTCATAATCTTCATAGTATTTCTCTCCTTTATTGGCGGCCCCTTGGTACTGCTACCGCTCATTGCCATGCCCATAATGTTTGGTGCTGGCTTTTTATTGCAGTCGCTGGCAAAACGTGCTGCAGAAAAAAGCTACTCACAAAATATGCATAAAAATGCTCTACTTACTGAAATGGTGAATGGTCTTGAGACGCTCAAATGCTGTCAAGGCGAAACACGTATGCAGAGAATGTGGGAAACCGTGGTGGAAGAATCGGCTAAAGCCAATATTGAAACCAAGAAATATGGTTCTTTGGCAGTAGGTTTTTCTGTATTCATTACACAATTCGTCACCGTTGCCATGGTTGTTTGGGGTGTACACCTTATAGCGGAAGGCACACTGACCATGGGCGGCCTTATCGGCAGTAATATCTTAGCCGGACGAGCCATGGCACCGCTCATGCAAATGGCAGGACTCATCACCCGTTACCAAAATTCACGAATTTCATTGGATGCCTTAAATACACTTATGGCACTGCCTTCCGAAGACAGGGATACCAACTCTACAGTGGACTTTGGGCCGCTGGAACCGGCATTTACCCTAGAAAATGTCAGCTTTTCCTATCCAAACGCCGCACGCTCCGCCGTTGAAGGACTGAGTCTGCACATTGCCCCGGGCGAAAAAGTAGGTATTATCGGACGCATGGGTTCCGGAAAATCAACTCTCATTCGTCTACTTATCGGTCTTTACCAACCAACTGACGGAGCCGTTAAATTTGGAGCCGTCGATATTCGCCAAATGGCCGGCACCGATTTACGCACCCGTGTAGGTTTTGCCCCCCAAGATACGGTGCTTTTTTATGGTACTGTGCGTGACAATATCGTACTTGGCGATCCTTTTGTCAGCGATCAACGTATGTTAAGAGCATCCTCCATTTCCAGCGTTACTGACTTTATACGTACAAAACCCGAAGGCTTTGGAACACAAGTGGGTGAACAAGGCAAGGCTCTTTCCGGCGGACAACGTCAAGCCATTGGCCTTGCACGAGCTTTGGTGCGAGATCCAGAGGTGCTTATCCTTGATGAACCTACCAGTAATATGGATACATCTTCTGAGCATGTTGTTCAATCACGCCTACTCAAACACATGAAAAACAAAACACTTATCCTTGTAACGCATCGCATGAGTATGCTCAAGCTTGTAGACCGACTTGTTGTTATGGATGGTGGACGCATTGTGGCAGACGGCCCCAAGGATCTAGTCATAGAAAAACTACGAACCTCAAGTGCAAGCAAAAATCAAGCACAAAAAGAAATTACCATTTAATTTACAACGATTATGAGGTGGGTATGCAATCTCAATCCAATGACAAAGTCTCAAAGCAAAAAAAAGCCTTAGACAACGCTTTAACCGATGCTCAAAATGCCGAAGCACAACACGAGGCTAAGGTTGAACAACAAGAACAAAATAAAATTATACCTTCTGAGCTTGTTTATGCCGACGTGGTTGAAGCTGCCTTGCAGCGCAAACCTTCAACTCAAGCACGACTACTTTCTTTGGCAACCGGGCTTTTCCTTATAGTTTTTATTTCTTGGGCTGCTTGGGCAGAAGTTGATGAAGTAACCCGTGCTGAAGGCAAGGTCATTGCTTCTCAAGGTACGCAAATGATTCAAAACCTTGAAGGTGGGATATTGCAAGCTGTACTTGTGCGCGAAGGGCAAATCATTACTCAAGGTACGCCCCTCGCTCGCCTTGATAACGAAGTTGCCGCTTCAACATTCAGAGATGCTTTAACTAAATCCTTGGAAAGCCGTGCTGCCATTGCTCGACTTGAGGCAGAATTAAACGATACGGAACCTGCCTTCCCTGAAGATATACAAAAAAACGCACCGCAGGTGGTCACTGACCAAATCACCATCTTACAGGCACGAAAACTGCAAAGAGAAAGTGAATTGCGCCTTTTGGCCTCACAATACGATCAACGTATCAAAGAAGTAGAAGAACAAGAAACTCGAAAAACATCCGTTGCACGCAATCTGGCTCTAGCCATTGAACAGCGTAATACCGTTGCACCGCTCTTAAAACGCAAAAATTATTCTCGAATTGAATTTTTAGACCTTGAACAGAAAGTTGCCAACCTTGAAGGTGAACTCAATGGTCTTGCAGCTTCTATCCCAAAAACACAAGCTGCAGCCAACGAAGCAAAACAACGCATAGCTTTTCGAAAAGCAGAACTGGATGCCGCCATTACCGAAGAAGTCAATAAGTACCGTGCGGAATTAAATTCGCTTAAAGAAACCCTTTCTGCCGGTAGTGACCGTGTAACTCGTACCGTCATGCGTTCACCTGTCAACGGCACAGTAAAGCAAATTCACATTAATACCATTGGCGGTGTGGTAAAACCCGGTGAACCCATCATGGAGATCGTGCCCCTTGACGATACATTGCTTGTGGAAGTGCGAGTACGTCCTTCGGATGTTGCCTTTCTACACCCTAACCAAAAGGCTATGGTCAAATTTTCCGCATATGATTTTGGTATTTACGGCGGACTTGAAGGTATCCTTGAGCAAATCAGTGCTGATACCATTGAAGATAAAAAAGGAGAAGTTTTCTATCTGGCTAAGTTGCGCACCAAGAAAAACGGTATTATTTACAGAGATGAAAATCTACCCATAATACCCGGCATGACGGCTACCGCAGATATACTGACAGGACGGAAAACTATCTTAGATTACATACTTAAACCCATTCTTAAAGCGCAACAAAACGCCCTGCGCGAAAGGTAGGATACAGCTTTGCAAGTTTCTTCATCCGGCTCTCGTTACAAAAGTCTCATCTTAGTTTTACTCATCATGCTAACTATGACGGGGTCTTCTGCGGTCTTTACCGCCTATGTTTTGCGCCAAATTAACGAAACCATGAATCAAAATCTGCAAATCACCCTTACGTCGGACGCTAAAACAAGGGCTGCCGCAGTAAAACTTTGGCTCGATAATATGCAGCTTGACACCAAGCGCTTTGCCTCTAAGGATATGTTGCGCCTTTACGCCGCCGAATATCTTTTGCATAATCAAGGCTTAGAGTCAGGAAAGTTACCATCATGGGCAACACAAAGTGGCACCGGTGAACTTGATCTCAAGGGTACGGAAGATGCATTGCAGCAACAATTAATAGGCTTCATGCGCGAAGAACCTGATGTTGTTGATGCCGGCATTTGGGATACAAGTGTACGCCCACTTTTCCTCTCTTCAGATCACATTGCCAAACTCACCCCCATGCAAGATGCCGTAATGCGCGGTACTCTTGAAAGTGGAAAATCTAATCTTTCACAGATTTATGACAGCCCCAATGGTTTGATGGTAAATTTGGCCTACCCCATTTTACCGCCGGAGTACACCGATTTGCCGCCGGATAAACCCGTAGGAATTATTTTACTTTTTATACCTGTGGAAACTGTTCTTGGCAATCTCTTGCAAAATGAGATCGGCACCAATGCGCCATTTAGACTACTCCAGTGGACAGAGGAATCGGAAGAGCTTTTACAGTATGCCGATTTAACTTCCGGTAACCTATCCTTTCTGGGAGGATGGCTTACGCCCAAAAATACACCATTGCCCCTTGCCGAAAGAATGCTTACCAACGGTAACCAAATTTACTCCGTCGGCATCCCCATTGAGGGTTATGATTTAATGGTAAGCCACGAACAACCATCGTATTTAGCTGAAGAATTCTATAATAAATTCAAGCTGATTATGTACTCAATGGTGGGAGCCGGTTTGCTTATTACATTCATTGTAGTAGGCGGAGGCTGGTGGTTTGTTGTACGGCGCAGTGAACTTGCCATCACTAAAAATATGCGCAAATTGTATGAAGAAGTGAGCACAAAACAACAAATTCTCAACAGTATCAATGCAACACTCATTGACGCAGTAGTGCTTACAGATAGTCTTGGCTATATTCAATATGCCAATGAATCTTTTGCCAAAATGGTTCACCATGAAGTTGAAAGCTTATATGGTTATCAATTGGGAAATATCATTAATCCGGAAGCGGCAGAACGCTTGCAACGACAGCTGGACAGAGTAGTGCGCACCGAAAAAACACATACTTTTGAAGAAAAAATACATATTAACAACAAACTCTTATATCTCCAAACGGTGTGTACCCCCTATTTTGGCACCCTTGAAAAGGTGGACGGAGTTGTTTCCGTGTATCGAGATGTTACACGTATGCTGCTTGAACGCGAAAAAGAACAAGCGCGCGTTGATCAGCTTATCCAAGTGCTCACCATGGCCATTGAGTTGGTAAACCCTTATTTATGCGGTCATTCATTGGCACTTGGCGATCTTGCCAACAAACTTGCCATAAACTTAAAGTGCACTGACGAGGAACTGAAAACTTTACACATTGCAGCTTCGCTCAGTCAAATTGGGATGCTTTCGCTGCCTCAATCACTCTTAAACAAAAAAGGGATGCTAAGTGAAGAAGAAAGAGCGCTTATGAACACACACGTTGATAAAACCTGTAATATTCTAGCGGATTTTGACTTTGGACTTCCCATACAAAGCACCATTCATCAAATGTATGAAAATATGGATGGCTCCGGTTATCCTCGCCAGTTAAAGGGTGATGAAATTGATTTTCTCCCAAGAATATTGAGTGTATCCAACGTGTTCTGTGCCATATTACGTCCTCGTGCCTATCGTAAAGCAAAAACACTCAAAGAAACACTTATGCTTCTTGATAAAGATAAAACACTTTTTGATCCCAAGGTTATTGCAGCCTTACATGCATATTCTGCCACTGCAGAAGGAAAGGAATTTATTAGTCAGCTTCAACAAAGAACCATTAAATCTTAGGAGAGGCCTTATGAAAATACTGTTTTTGCCTCATAACTTTCCGGGGCCTTTTAGGGGAACTGCAACAAAATTAGCGGAAAATGAAGAAAACAAGGTTCTTTTTGTCACCTCACGCTCTCGTAATGATGTGCGAATTCAAAATGTAGGGCGTATTTTGATTAGCCAGCCCAGCGTCCCGAATATAACCGGCAGAGCTGAATTTGAGGCTGTGCGCAGTATCAGACGGGCTTCGCATATGGCTAATTGCCTTATGAGCCTAAAAAACAAAGGATTTCATGCAGATATGGTGATTGCTAATGCCGGGCTTGGATATTCGCTGTATGTGCGTGATGTATTTCCGGAGGCTTTTTTCATCTGCTATGCCGAAGGATTTCATGATAAAGGCCATACATACACGGTGTTTAGCAAGGGTAAACGCCACCCTTACCTTGACTATGCTCCTGAACGTGTTCGAAATTTTTTCCAGTGGGGCGCTTTGCAAGAAGCACACATGATTTACACATCAACGCAGTGGCAAAAATCGCTTTATCCACCTGAAGTGCAAAAAAAAATATCGGTATTTCATGAGGGTGTAGACACAAATTTTTTTGTTCCAAACAAAGAAACGCGCTTTAATGTTGAAGGTTGTAACCTTTCACATGTGGAAGAATTGGTAACGTTTTCAGGACGTAGCATGGAAACCCATCACAAAATCCCCATATTCTTGCAAGCGGTTCCAAGTATTTTAGAAAAACGATCAAAGTGTCACGTTTTGATTATGTCTGCAGACACACAGGCAGATAACGCTCAATGGGAAAAATGGAAAGAAGAACTGAGAAAACAGTACAGCATTGATGAAACACGTCTTCACTTTATAAACTTTCGCCCCTACGCGGACTACCGCAAACTTTTACAGGCATCCAGCGTACATATCTATCTTTCAGCTCCGCAAGCACTTTCGTCGGGTATTTTTGAAGCCATGAGCTCTGAGTGTTTGGTGATTGCAGGAAATACAGGCCCGGTAAATGAAGTTATTCATCATGGCGAAAACGGTTTTTTATATAACCAAAATGACAGTGCAGATCTGGCAAACACAGCCATTAAATTATTGGAGCAAAGAGAACAAGAGAAAATGATTGCAATTTGTCATGCGGCACGTAAAACAGTAAAAGATAAGTATGATGTCCATAAGCAGACTCCCAAAACAATAAAAAATATACTTAAAAAATATGATACGTGGAAAAACGCCAAAGCGTAAAAGCCACAGCACAGGTTTTTGCAATGTGTAAAAAACATACTCAGCAAGTACACTCTTTTTTACTCAAAAGCTTTTCCCGTTTTGGAAAAGTAATTTTGTGTATTTTGCCCATACTCATTGTGAGTTTGCTTTTTACCCATATCCATTGCGTTGCGTATGCTGCTGCTCCAAAATTGTTTGGGTCAGTGGAATTTAGAGGCTCTATGAAAAACCTCAAGCAGTGGTTAAATGTTCAAAAACGTCATTATAAATCAAATATTTTAGTGAGCGGATCTAAGCTCAACTCCGCAATGACATTTGATCAACTCAAAGCAAGGCTAAAAGGCAAAGATGAAATGACGCAATTGAAGTTTGTCAACAACTTTTGGAATCGCTGGCCCTATAAACAAGATCCACAAGTATATAAGGCACCGGATTATTGGGCATCACCGGCAGAATTTAAAAGCAAGTCGGGCGATTGTGAAGATTATGCCATTGCCAAGTATTTTACATTACGTAGCCTCGGTTTTCCAATGGAAAAAATGCGTATTGTAGTGGTCAGAGATACCATTTTGCAGCTTGCACATGCCGTATTAGCTGTATATATTGGAGATGAAATTTACATACTAGACAACCTGTCCAAAAACGTCCTTCCGCACACGCGAATACGCAACTATATTCCGCACTATTCGGTCAATGAGAAGACGAGATGGATGCATGTAATGCCAAAAAAGAAGAAATAATGGAGAATGAGCATGTACAAGGAAAATCAAAACCCACTGGCAAATGTTCCGCAAAGCACGTCAAAAAAATCTCGGCTGGCAATTTTTGGCTGCGTTGTCTTGGCATTTTGTGCAGTCACTGCTCTACTATGTCATACTTTTTACTCTGCACAAAAAAGTGACATTTTAGCCTCACAGGAAGAACGCTTAAAACTTAATGTGGCAAGTCTAGCCGATAATATTCGTATTTGGAAAGAAAGCCTTACCTCCTTGGCCGGGCGTGTCAGCGAATCGGGTCAGTATAACTTTTTGGCGCAGGATGATATAGCACGACTAGGTGCTAAAGATATGAAATTGCTTAATGACTCCGAAACCTTTGAAACAACCAATGAAGAAATTGCCGATTTAGTAGCTCCCTTGCCTATGATGCGTTCATTACTACAAGACTTTGCTTCAAGCAACGGTCTACATGAAGCACGAATCACTAATACCACAGGCGGAACGTTACTTTCTGCTACCCCTCGTCCTTCACCCATACTTGAAGGTCAAGTGGGAGCCGTAAAAAAATCCGCAGATACTGGTAAAACATCCTACGCTCCCGTGCGTAAAGCCATTAACGGCATGATGTTAGACTTTGCCGCCCCTATTTTGGCTGAACAACACGAAAGCGGCGCAAAACCCGGTGCAGCCTTTCTTGTAAGCATTAATGTTACGGGTCAACTGGCAGCCTACCTTGGTCGTAGCCCCGGGCAAAGCCAAGACATGCGCAGCAGTATCCTACAATACAATGGTAAAAATTGGGAAGTTTTGCGCTCCGACACCACCATTGCAATCCCTGAAAGTATTAAATTAACTCCTGAGGTCAAGAGTATTCCGTTTGAAAATCGTGAATCTGTTTTCGGTAATGGTACAGTTTATTCCGTTGGTCAACGTGTAGACGATCTTGGATGGATAGTAGTTCAAGAAATCTCAGCTAGCCTTGTTGAAGCTCAATTATCCAGAGCCTTTAATCTAATTTACGGCGGCGGAATTTTCCTTTGTCTTAGCGTACTGCTCATGTTTTCCCTCGTATGGTGGATCATGATTGGGCGTGAGCAACGCTCTGTGGCAGAGCAATTCAGAAAGCTTTACCAAGTCATTAGAAAACAGAAAAATTTGCTTGACAGCATCAATGTCTCCCTTGACGTTGGGCTTATTATGGCCGATGTAAGTGGCAAACTTCATCTTGTAAACCGTGCCTTTGCAGAGATTTTAGATGCAAATGCCGACGAACTCCAAGATCAAAACTTACACAGCATCATCTCAGATAAGGCTGCCTTCAAAATTCAAGAGGCCATATCCAATGTTTCGCAAACAAATCAATCAAAAACCATTGAAATTATTTTAACATTAAAGGATGAAGACAGATTGTTCCGTGCAACGCTCTTCCCTTTCCTCGACAAGGAAGAAGATACAGCAGCTGCAGTTATAACCTTGCAAGATATTACTGAATTCCGCAGAAATAGCGAAAAGCGCAACAAACAACAAATGAGTACCATCGAAGCTCTTGTGGGTACCATTGAGCGTGTTGACCCCTATCTTGCCGGACACTCAAGCCTTATGCGGCGCCTTGTTGAATTGCTTGCCGATGAAATGGCTCTGGAAGGTAAGGACAAAGATACGCTCACCACCGCCGCAGTGCTTTCACAAATCGGTAGGATTTTTGTACCGCGTGATTTATTATCCAAAACTGACAAACTTACCCCCGAAGAGCAAGCTGAGCTTGGTAGAATTCCTGAGTATGCTCATAATATTCTGAGCACCATTGATTTTGGAATCCCCGTCCCCATGGCCATCTTGCAAATGAATGAAAAACTTGACGGCACAGGCTCCCCCAAAAAACTGAAAGGCGATGACATCAGTCTCTACGGAAGAGTGCTAAGTATTATCAACACTTTTAGCGCAATGGTCAGTCCCCGAGCTTTTCGTGCCAGCTTACCCGTAGATAAGGCACTGAATATCTTACGTGATAATAAAACTGCCTATGACCAAAAGATAGTGGAAAGCCTTGCAGTTATATTGCAATCTCCCGAAGGGTCACAGGCCATTAATGCACGCCTTACCAACGCTCCTTCTGTTGAGAAAAATACTTAAATGATTTTATCGGGATAGTCTTTATGCAAACAAAAGGCTATCCCGATCTAAATTTATTCACACACTGCATGTTCTGAACGCAGAATTTTATAAGATATACACAATAAAAGCCTTGCCATTTTGCAAAAAAGGTCTTATGTAGTCCCTAGAACATAGGAGGATTATATGCAAAGTTTTATTCCAATTCCGCCCAGTGGCGCAGATATTAGCTTACAAAGCCTAGGTATTCGTTACACTTCAGGGCTTAAGCTCAATGGAGTAGATATAACCGTAGCAACACAAGCAGCTGCCACGCAAAATATGGAAAAATTTGGTCCGGGACCTGCTGAAATGAAAATAAGCCCTCCGGCTATTCCCGAAAATGTCGCAGGCGCTCTTGTTTCCGCTTCTATTTAAAGGATAGGTGTAAGAAAAAAAGTATGAGCAGCACGATTGACGAACTCACGGTAAATTATGAGGAAAATGGCCAAGTCATTGTTAAAGAAATTGACAAAGCCGTATTAACTAAGGGAGCGTGGACGACCATTTTATTCCGTTTTCAAGAATGGAAAAACGAAAATGATAGCTACGGCCCTGATAAATATGTTATTCGACGTTACCAAAAAGTTAACGGTGAGTACAGAATGAAATCAAAATTTACAATTTCAAGTCCGGATCAAGCAAAAAAAATCATTGAAACCTTGCAGACATGGATTGCGTAAGTTTTGATTGCGTAAGTAATCTGAGCTTTTTGTTGAAAAGACATAGTTTTTTGAAACAACGAGCCATTAATTCCATTAATAGCTGTGTTTCATCACACTTACAATATTAATATAATAAGACTTTTTGACATCGAATAACTTATTAAAAATAATTTTAAAAATGTTGATTTTTTGCTTGCATTAAAATTAACTTTGCACTATAAATCAAATCTGTCGGAACGTGGCGCAGTTTGGTAGCGCGCCTGGTTTGGGACCAGGATGCCGGGAGTTCAAATCTCTCCGTTCCGACCAGAAATTTTCAAAAAATATCAAAAGTTGGCTAGTTACACTTTGTATGACTAGCCAAATTTTTTATGGTCAATCAAAATTATGACCTTAGGTTGACCAAGCGGTTAAAGAGACATTATCAGATCGGCAATATGCAGATAATACACATAAAATACTTCTACGCAATTCCTAAAACCGACAAAATACATGG
>CAYJHK010000018.1:0-17913 GCA_964369515.1 uncultured Desulfovibrionaceae bacterium | reverse complement strand
AAAATCATACTTAGCACATAAAGCTATATAAGAAAATAATTGTGCAGAGGTCTTAATGTAGTAACACAAATACAACAATTGATGCGCCCGTAGCTCAGTTGGATAGAGCGACCGCCTCCTAAGCGGTAGGCCGCAGGTTCGATTCCTGCCGAGCGCACCATATAAATCAAGGGTTTACGTTAACAGCGTAAACCCTTTTTACGTTTTTGGATGTTAAATGGGGTCTTGTGGGTCTAATTTGGGTCTAATTTGGGTCTAATTGGTACAAATTTCTTCTTCAAAAAGTCTACTTTTTGAAGGTTTTTAACTGGTCAAAAATGGTGGGTCAAATGGTGGGTCAAAAAAATTGTGGTGTGGGTCTGTATTGTACGTGATTCTGAATGTGTTAACTCAGGCTTTAGCTTGAATTTTTCTTTTAATTCAAAATCATTGCAAGCGCCGCAAAGCGATTTAGAATGTAGTCAGCATGGATTGTTTAGCAACTTCGTTCATAGCAATGACTTTCGTTGTAAAATCAAATTATTGCGATGAGCAAAGCAACGTGGCAATCCATGCCTTTTTGAATTATGCAGAGATCTTGAAAAACAGAGGTAGTTTCAAAATCTGAAGAAATAGTTCATTTACCCTTGTAGTGATGGGTCTCGCTCGGAACTCCTGAAATGTTTAAGCAGCAGACGGTACTTATTCAACGTATTGTTAGCGCACATTGAAATCATGCTTAAGCCTATATCTACTCAAGCGTGCGCCGGGTATATTATTAAGTGGGGCAACACTGCCACCGTTGAGATGTAAAACGGGAACACTGTACTCAATCCTGAAAGTTTCTCCGGGGCCAACGGGAGTTAAAGCCTCATCATTGTTAATGACAACGCTGCCGGATGCCTCACCAAGCTCCATTCCGTTACCTCTGGCAT
Organism: uncultured Desulfovibrionaceae bacterium; assembly: GCA_964369515.1. GTDB lineage: Bacteria > Desulfobacterota > Desulfovibrionia > Desulfovibrionales > Desulfovibrionaceae > CAYJAD01. The sequence goes on along the minus strand of CAYJHK010000018.1, from coordinate 16,999 downwards.
TGGCAGTAAAGGCCATGGAGCGATTGGTAATGCCCGTGATGGTTTTGTCGGCGCTATTATTGACGCAAGTTGCGATAATTTTAGCATAATAATAGCCTTGACCTGCCACATCATTTTGTTCGTGATTGCGGTGTAATGTAAAGCCGGAATACGAAATGGACACCCAAGCCGGACGTGCATGGCAGATTGTACTTAAACTTAGAAATAGCAGCAAAACGCTTGCAATTCCCACGTAGTGTTTTTTGATCATACTTTCTCCTGTTTTTAATGGTTATATGTAAATAATTATTTACATTTATTTTTAATTTGCCGACATATTCCCATGAGTGCGTCATATTCATGTCGACGTAAACCGGCTCTGCCAAAGAGGCGGCGCAAGGGCATGAAAAAATAATCGGGATTATTTTGATGCAAAAAATCAATGTGCATTAGGGTTTCTTTAAGGTTTTCCATGAGTCTTTTTTCGTCGGCGCTGCTTATTCGTCTTTCGTGTTCGTCAATGTCGGCGGTCTCCTCGTTGAAGGTATCCGTGGTATTGGCAGTGACATTGCTACTATTTGGCATATTTTTCGGTGCATGAAATGTTTTAAAACACTCATAGAGCATGAGTAGTGTTGCCTGAGCCACGTTGAGCGAAGCGGCCTCTGCGGTGGGAATGCTCACAAGTCGTTGACAATAGGTTATCTCTTCATTATTTAAGCCTTTATCTTCCGGCCCCATGAGCAGGGCTACACTTTCGTTGTGTTTGAGTGCGACGCTTATTTCCTTGGCGGCTTTACTGGGGTGGAGGATTTCTCGCCGCCAGCCGCCGGTGCGTGCGCTTGTGCCAACCACTAAAGCATGAGAAGCCAGAGCTTGGTCAAGGTCTGGTTCTATGGTGATATTTTCCAAGATATGCTGCCCCTTTGCCGTGGCAAGAGGGCGAGCTTTTTCCATATTCCAAAGCTCCGGTTTGACCAAACTTATGCCGCCTGCTCCCATGTTGGCCACAGCTCGTGCCACCATGCCCACATTTTCAGGAAAGCGACTTTTGAGCAAGATTACTTGTATGTTTTTCAAGACATTTACCTTATTTCAGTAGCTTATCAAAGATAATAACTATGGACTCACCAGCTTTTGGAAAGTCTAGATAGGCTTATTACTAGTATAAGGATAGTTTGACAAGCTCAATTTTGAGCTATGAATTTTGTGGCTTTGGAATACTGTTTACGTCATTGTGATTTCAACAAACAAATACCATAGCATCACGGGATTCTGAATTTATTAATGGTAATTATTAGCAGTAAGTGCAACTGCTAACTTTTTACTTTTGTGCGCTTTTGGTGTCTTCATCTTTTTCCTGCTCGCGGCGTTAAAAAACATTTTGCAAACTCACGTACTTGAGTACGTTCAAGTTTACAAAATGTTTTTTGCCTTGCGAGCAGAAAAAATCTTACAAGCCCCTCAAAATCGCACAAAACCAGCAACCCGTACCTTTTGAAAATCTGCTATCGCAGATTATCAAAAGAACGGCCTGCGGCAAAAAAAGTTAATTTTTAGAATAAATTATTGTAAAATTAACTTTATAATCACTGAAAAGCTCAAGTAGCCAAGAAATTTTTATATATTAATGAGAATTATTAACACTCAGAGTCACGTGCCATAAGTATAACAACCTAACAATTATTTGTGAAGTGTGCTCCTCCACTTATTGACAAGGCTGGGAATGCCGTCTAAGCTTTAGTGTATTTAAAAATATATTTTGTATGGGGACTGACTATGGTAGAGAAACTTTTCGCACTTTCTAAAAATGGTACGACGGTGCGCACGGAGATTTTGGCAGGTATAACAACTTTTATGACTATGTCATATATTTTGATTGTAAATCCAAGTATCTTGGGTCAAACAGGCATGGACACTTCTGCTGTATTTGCGGCCACCGCCATTACGTCGGCTTTGGCTACATTGTACATGGCCTTTTTTGCCAATTTGCCCATCGCTCTGGCTCCTGGCATGGGATTGAATACATTTTTTGCTTTCACCGTAGTTGTCGGCATGGGCTATTCGTGGCAATTTGCGCTTACGGCAGTTTTTTTGGAAGGTTTGCTCTTTATTTTGCTTTCACTGAGTAAGTTGCGAGAGGCCATTATATATAGCATTCCTCCCAGTGTGAAAAATGCCATTTCTGTGGGAATTGGGCTTTTTATTGCCTTCATAGGCCTTAAAACCGCCGGCATTGTGGTGCATAATCCGGCCACCTTGGTTAGCATAGGTTCTTTAAAAAGTCCCGGCGTGATTGTGGCCATAGTCGGTACAATTCTTACTGGTATCTTATTGTGTTACAAGGTGCGTGGTGCGCTACTGTATGGCATTTTCGCCGCAACTTTGCTGGGCATTCCCCTTGGCGTGACCAAACTTTCCGGCGTTGATACGTCCATGTTTTTTTCTGTTCCAAGCCTTGCCCCCACTTTTTGGCAATTTGAATGGCATCAAGTTTTGACTTTGGATATGCTGCTCATTGTGATTGCCATACTTTTTACCAATTTATTTGATACGATGGGCGGCCTTATCGGCATTGTCACCAAGGCAGGCTTACTTACAGAAAAAGGCGAAATCCCCAATCTGAAGAGTGCTTTTATGGCGGATGCTTTGGGCTCGACCCTTGGGGCTGTGTTTGGTACATCCACGGTGGTTACCTATGTCGAAAGTGCCAGCGGAGTAGCTGTGGGTGGCAAAACCGGCCTTACTGCGCTTACGGTGGCGGTACTGTTTCTCATTGCTTTGTTTATTTCGCCCTTGTTTTTGCTTATACCCACGCAGGCAACCTCAGCTGCGCTTATCTTGGTGGGCTTTTTCATGCTTTCGCCCATTCAGAACATTGATTTGAATGAATACCATACCGCTATTCCGGCATTTTTTACCTTGATTATGATGCCGCTTACCTATAGTATCGTTAATGGGATAATGTGGGGCTTACTTACCTATGTTATTTTGAGCCTTGCCGGTGGCAAAGCCAAGGAACCAAGTGTTATTTCATATGTTTTGGCGGCGATTTTTATTATAAAACTTATCCTTGAGTAGTGTATTTGTATGCGTTTGTCCACGAAGCTTATCCTTATGACCACGGTCTTGCTTGCCGCTCTTGGCGGGCTTGGTTATTTCAGTGTGATTCAGCTACAGAAGGTTAATCAGAAATCCACTGATATATCAATGCGGTGGCTTCCTTCGACCATTAGTGTACAACGCATCAATACCCTTACTTCCGACTATAGGATTTATGAAATAAATTGCGTATATTCTAAGCAAGAGAGTGAATTAGCCATTTTTGAGCAAGCTATTAAGAATATATTACATGAACTTGCCATTGTCAGAAAAAATTATGAACAATTCATTTCGCTTGAACACGAAAGGGAGATGTATGAGCGGTTTTCTGTTTTATGGGCAAAATATTTGGAGCTTAGCCAAGAAATCGTAACCTTGGCGCACAATGGCAGTATGCTTGATGCCACATACTTATTGCAAAATGATTCACGCAGGCTTTTTGATGCTTTTTCTCTTGAACTTTTGAATGCGGTAAACCTCAATAAAGAAGAAGGGATAAAAGCTTCCCTTGATGGGGATAAGGTCTATGAGCGTTCGCTTGCGCTTATTTATGCCATGATTGCCTTTGTGGTGGTGCTTGCGGCTTGCATATGTAGCTGGGTTATGTTTAGTATAAGTAGACAGTTAGGTAAGGATCCAGGCGAGCTTATACAAATAACCGAGCGAGTGACGCAGGGTGATTATGAGATTGATGACGGCAAAACACAATGCGGTGTGTACAGGCATGTGCTCACCATGGTTGCTACGCTTAAGCATCATATTGACAGTGCTGAAAAAAATGCACGAGTGAAGAGTGAATTTTTGGCTAATATGAGCCATGAAATCCGCACGCCCATGAATGGTATTCTCGGTTTGTTGTACTTGCTTTCACACACGCAATTGGACGAAAAACAAGATGATTATGTGCAAAAAGTGTTGTTTTCAGCCAACAATCTTTTGCGTATTATCAATGATGTCTTGGATTTTTCCAAGATGGAAGCAGGTATGCTGGAGCTGGAAAACATTCCTTTTACTATTGAAAGCCTTTGCGAAGAAATAAACATCCTCTATGAGCCCAAGGCAAAGGAAAAGCAGTTGTCCTTTAGCATGAATGTGGAGAATTGCCCAAAGAATATGGTGCTTGGCGATCCTTTGCGTATTAAGCAAGTTTTATTTAATTTTGTGAGCAATGCCTTGAAATTCACCGAGAAAGGTGGCGTTACGGTCACGATTAAATGTGAACCCATTGTCGATCAATGGCTCCCCTGCTTTTTCTCTGTACAAGATAGCGGTGTCGGTTTAACTAAGGCACAGCAAGAACGGTTATTTTCAGCCTTTACGCAAGCAGACTCTTCCATTACACGCAAATATGGGGGTACGGGGCTTGGACTTGTTATCAGCAAAAAAATTGTGGAGACAATGCACGGGAGTATTTGGGTAGACAGCCAAATGGGCAAGGGGGCAACTTTTGGTTTTAAGCTCAAGCTTCCTGTCTGCAAGGATGAGGTGCACACTCAGCCGGAAGATGAGCAAGTTTTGGCACATAAAAAACGCAGTGGATTGCTCTTGCTTGTGGAAGATAATGAGATAAATCAAATTATTGCGCAAGAGCTGTTGGAAAATGTCGGTTATAGTGTTCATGTGGCAGAAAATGGCCAAATAGCCTTGGATAAATTGCAAGAAGAATCGTATGCGGCTGTGCTTATGGATATACAGATGCCCATTATGGATGGTCTTACTGCCGTAAAGAAAATACGTGAAAATCCTGCATGGAAAGATACCATTGTCATTGCCATGTCTGCACATGCCATGAGCGGTGACCGTGAGTTAAGTCTTGAAAGTGGCATGAATGAGCATATTACCAAGCCCATCGATCCGCAAATTCTTTACAGTACCCTAGATCGTTTTATTCATCGGAGTAAATAAGTGCCATGCTGACCATTAAATGTGCTGCTTGTCGACGTAAAATGTGGAAATATCAAAAGCTTGGGCAGGGCGAGGTCTTGCGCTGCCACAAGGAGCGCATATTTAAGATGTATGAAATGCACGAGCGTGACGGGAAAATCTACTGCCTGTGCGGTAAGGTGGTTGGCATAGACAAGGGAAGCTTTTATAGCATGGTTAGGGGGAGTTTTACCTATGCCGGAACTAAGGTTAATAAATTATAACAGTGCGTTGAAAAAGGGACATCTGCATCGTCAGGCTCGCTTTTTGCTACAGTCGAGTATGTTTTCTGGATGCGCTCCCTTCGCAAAAAGCTTCGCCTTCCTTGCATCTGCCCCTTTTTGAACGCACTGCAATCGGCAGACCGCAGGATGCGGTCAAGCCCCGCAGGGGAGCAAGCCAAAGACAAGCCGGAATTCACTTCCGGCGCAGGCGACGCTTGCGATAGCTTGTGTCGTACAGGACGTACGACCAAGTGTTATTCGGACTGTTGAAAAAGTACCATCTATTGCCTCAAAATAAAAACACAGACCGTTAGCAATGATTTCAGACGCTTTAATGTGAATTTTTACCGATAAGGATTTTTTCATGGATACTTCATGGTACTATCAACAAGAATTACATCAATTAAGAACACTTGCCACAGAATTTGCCAAAAAACACCCTGACGTTGCGCCCTTGCTTGCCGGCGCATCTTCAGATCCGGACGTGGAACGCCTTCTTGAGGGAACAGCCTTTCTTACGGGTTTACTTACTCAAAAAATAGAGCAAACATACGATAATATAGCCGAAAATCTATGCGCGCTCGCCATTCCACAAATGCTGTGCCCTGTTCCAAGTTGCACCATGATACAGTTCTTCCCCAAAAAAGCCCTTTCATCTCAGCTGCTTATTGAGAAGGGAAGCAGTGTAAGCTCCGTGGAAAACAATGGCGTGGCTTGTATATACACCACCAGCAGCGACGTGCAGCTTCTGCCTTTGCAGCTATCCTCGGTAAACATGCTGACAAGCACCTATAAACATAAGATTATTGAGTTGAAGTTTTCCTTTACGGGTACAAAGGCTTTGGACGGTGTCGACAGGTTAAGGCTTTATTTTCAAGACTCCCACGGCAACGCCGCCCTCAAGCTATTCTCCCTACTCTTTTACACCCAAAGCATTGAATTTCTTTGCGGCGACCAACTTTGCACTCTCCCCGGAAATACACTTGTGCCCGTGGGTTTTCATGAAGATGAGCATCTGTTTCCGGAAGGCGATATCAGCGGAAATGGCTACAAACTTCTCCAAGAATATTACGCCTTTTCCAATAAGTTTCTCTTCCTTGACATTGTATTTCCACAAGGTGGCATACACTCGGAAGGGCAACAGCAGTTAACATGCAGTTTTAATTTATCACCCACATTACCCGACGATTTTCCAAGTTACGCACTCCAAGACTTTGCGCTATTTACAACGCCGGCGGTGAACATTTTCCCCTATGAAACTCGCCCCATTAAGGCTGATTTCCGCTCCAATGCCTATGACATACGTGCCAATACGAGCAAAGCCAACGCTTATGAGCCCTATAAAGTACTTAAAGTTACACAAATTAATGCTCTTGGTGAAGAAATTGAATATCTCCCCATGCTTGCCGCCTCAGCACATACCAGCCACCCCACATACAACTTGCATTTTGAGAAAAAACAAGACGGCAACCGCCAAATGCAACTGGAAGTGCTCTATCCGTTTCGAAAAAATATGCCGGAAACAAGCACCCTTTCCTTGGAAGTTTTGTACAGCAATGGAAACTTGGCCAACGCACTCAATGTGGGCGATGTGACTGTGCCGCTGTCCACAACGTCGGTGCTCACCGATTTCACCAACATCACCCCACCCACCAAGGCCATGCAAGCCCCCTCCGCCGGACATATTTACTGGGCCATGCTTGCACATTTGCACCTTAATTTCTTACCGGTCATCAATGCACAAACACTCAAGGCCATCTTACTTACCTATATGCCGACCAAGTACGATGCCATATATATCAATGCCATAAAGCAACACATCAACGCCATAATCTCAGTGACATCAGCACAAGTGGACGTACTTTGGCGAGGAATCCCCCAACACGGCACAGACCTCACGGTTACCCTCGGTGCAGAAGGTTTCAGCAATATAGGTAGTATGTATTTATTTGGTGCGGTTATTGCACGTTTTCTGCATGAGTGTTCACCGGTCAACAGTTTTTTGCGTGTAATCATCTCCGACTCACTTAATAAAAGGTCATTCAAATGGGAAAAACACCGTCCGGTACCATACCTCCTGTAATTGCGGATGTATTAAAAAATCCACAAAATTATACATTTACACAAATCATTCATCTTCTTTGTCTGTGGCTTACTCCAAACAAAGGCTTTGAAAATAATCGCTTCTTGCGCCAAAACCTGCGCTTTAGGCCGGCGCTGAGCCTTGGCTTTGCGCCCACCGACGTTGAAAGCATTAAGCTCGGTTATGCCGATACACATGCCAATACACATGTGGAAAGTAAGAACATTCTGGCGCATATGACGCAAGCTATCCCCATTGAAGATGTGCCTGAGCGATTGGAAATTACGGCAACTTTTTATGGTCTGTACGGCACAAGCTCACCTTTGCCGAAATCATATACAGAACAGCTCCTTGCAGAACTGGCGGACGATTCATCGGTCAAGCGTGATTTCTTGGACATCATCAACAATCAATTCTATTTGTTGCACACCCTCATGCTCATGAATGTAAACCCATGGTATAAGTGGAAAACAACAAATAACCATAATGCCGGACACATGCTCATGGCCTTAGCCGGCTACGGAACGGAAGAGCTGCGCCATAGCCTGCAAGATGAAGACATGTTCCTGCGTTGTTCACGCTTCTTCTTTCACAAAACTCGCTCCGCCTCCGGATTGAAGGCCATGCTCTGCGATATCATCGGCTGGAAGAAAATCCGTATATTCACCAATGAGTTACGCATTGTACACATTGCTGACTATCAACGCTTTCAACTTGGCACTCACAATACAACACTTTCAAGAGATTGTTCACTTGGCGATACCATTGAGTGCTACAATGATAAGTTACACATTGAAATATATGATGTTGATGCAAAAACACTGCATCGGCTACGCCCAAATACAAAATTTACTACATTACTACACTCACTTATCATAAATTACTGCCGCATCATTTCAGAATATGAAATCACGCTTTCCGTTTGCGCAAACGAGGCACAAGGTTTATGTCTTGGAGGAGTTACGCACACGCACAACGACTCGGAACTGCCAAATTTTGCTTGCCTTGGGCATAATACTTGGCTAAGCTATGCTTCGGAAAACTCAAATACTTGTATGCACCCGTGCATGTCTGCGCACATGCCGAAAGTACAGGCAAACTTTCAGCAAGGCTTTGCTTATCAAGCTGTACGGAATTGACTTTTACAACAGGCTGATGGCGAAAAAGCATAATTTCATTAACACCAAACACCTTCGGAGGAAATATGGCAACTACTTGGAGGTGCATTTGCTCCGCTTTCGACTCGAAAAAAACTCAAGTTCTTGCTTTTAATGCCACGGAAGCCATCTCAAAAGGGTATGTATTTGACGTATTGCTGGCAATTCCGTCGGTAGAACATGGCGATGTTCCGCAATTTCTCCGTAATATTCTTGATACAGCCGACGTAACCCTTGAAGGTTCTTATAAAGATCCCTTTGGAAAGCACATAGTTTTTAACCGCACCGGCATCATCTGTGAGGCGGTACATGCTTTCAACACCCACGATAAAAAATCAATATTTAGGATACTTATCAGTCCGCACACCCATGACTTACAGCTAAGCATACACTCACGAATTTTCATGAACATGCCCTTGCCAAAGCTGCTGGAAAAGGTCTTGATTACAGAAGACTTTATTGCCGACGAAAATTTCAAAAATAAAATGCAGTGCACCGACTATCACAACACCGGTTTTACCTGCCAATTTAATGAAAGTTCGGCGAATTTTATGGCTCGCCACATGGAACGCCTCGGCGCCTACAGCTACATTGAAGAAAGCGTGGCAAATGACAACTTTAACGATGGCAACATTGCCCATGCAGGCTCACCCACCGCCACAACAAAGGATATTCTCGTGCTGGCTGATATGGATACAGCCGTTGAAGCACTGCCGGGCGCACATGAGCTACACTTTGGAGAAAAGACACAACACGCTGTAATAACTTCATTTTGTCATAAGAAATTGCGCACTGCCACAACATTGAGCTTAAGAGATTACAATTCGGAATATATGGATATTGTTACAAAAACAAGCAAGGAAGACAAAGCAGACAGCACTGCGCTTGTGGGCAAATCCAAAGCAATATATTATGGCGAGCGCAATATTTTCGGTGAAGTAGATATTAGCGGCGAAAATACCCTTGTGCAAAGCGATACAAACCATGCGCAGAAACTGGCCGACGTGGCAAAAAATGCCCTCAGAACGCAAGCAAATTTGGTGTACGGACAAAGTACAATACCGTGGTTGCGTGCCGGCTATTTCGTAACGATTTCCGGTAAGGATTATCAAATAATCAGTGTCGAGCACAGATGTAAATTGGCGCATTCCGATATGGAAATACATACCATCAACAGGGCAAGCGTTACAGGTTTTATACCCAAAAATCAAGTGGGGTACCGTAATATTTTTACATGCTTACCACTCGATGTGGGTTCATATACATCCCCATGCCAAACCCCTAGGCCACATATCGGCGGTTGCGTACACGCACGCATCGACGGCAGCGACGATGCCGAATACGCCATAATCGATGCCAAGGGGCGTTATCGGGTGAAATTTTTCTTTCCGGAAAAAGTTCTGTATGCCGACAGCAATGAGCCTACAGCCGGACGCAAGAGTATTCCCTTGCGCATGTTACAAGCGCATACCGGTCAGACGTCGGGCATACACTTTCCCCTCCATGTCGGTGCCGATGTGCTTGTGGCCTTTATGAACGGCGACCCAGATCGCCCCTTTATTATGGGTTCCCTCTCAAATCCCAACAACGAAAGCGTGGTCACCGACCAAAATAATACGAATAATATGCTCAAAACCCCGGGCGGACACAGCCTCATCATGGACGACAACGAAAACGGCAAACATATAAGCCTTACAAGCGATGCCGGAAGCAGCATTTTCATAAATGACAAAACAGGTGAAGAGGAAATAAAGCTTGCCAATCCAAATAGTAAAAATTTCATACGTTTAGTTGCTAAAGTCTTTGAGTCCGGAGCACCGGACGTGCAGGACGAGCAGGACAAAAAATAAAGATGAAAGTATATAAAGATAACGAACATTGTGTAACTTTACACCCATTTAGCTGGCTCAAAAAACGCTATCTTATGGTTTGCGTAGGGCTTTACGTCACCCTCGATCCCCATGAAGGCGTGGGAAAAGTACGCAGTGAGCAAGAGTTTTGGGAAGAAGTACCCACAGTTTTTGCCAATCTTGGACAAGCTCCCTGCATCGATCCTTGTCTTCCAAAACCGGGCGGCGAAGTGCTCGTGGCCGGTTTTTGCCGCTCGCCACACAAGCTACCGGTTGAAGCCATGCAGGCATCGTTTAAAGTCGGTAAAATCGCCAGAAGTTTTGCGGTTTTTGGCGACAGAGAACAGCTTTTCGCCGGAGGTTATAGCAAGCCGCTCCCCTTTTCGGCCATGCCTCTCACTTGGGAAAAAGCATTTGGGGGCGTGAATTTTGCCTCAAATCCGCACGGAAAAGGGCTTAATACCGACAATAAAAGCGACATCCTTGCTCCCAATGTGGAAGACCCACGCAAACTTCTGCTCCATAGCAGCGATATGCTCGAACCAGTATGCCCGTTTCCGCTTGGTTTTGACAATCCACAACGTCGGGCTTTATCCGGAACCTATGATGAACATTGGCAAAAAAACATCTCCCCAGACTATCCCGAAGATTTAAACCCAGAATTCTTTTACAGTGCGCAAAAGGCTCAGCGTCTGTATCATGCCGATGGACGCCCGGCCTTTTTTTCCGGCAACGAAAACATTGAAATGCATGGAATGCATCACGAACACAGCTCAATCCTTGGAAAATTACCGGCTAAGCGTGTGCGTGCCTTTGTGCAGACTACAGCAAATTTCACTCCATTTGACGCAAGAAAAGATAGTCAAAAAGCTAATGAAGCAGCAATCTCCGACGATGACGCAGAAACAAACGCTCTGCTCCTGCCCTATGAAAAAGATTATGAAGCACAAGGAATTTTTAGGGAATGTACGCTTAACTGCGATACCGTATGGCTCTTTCCGGATATTTTAGGTGCATTCGTCATGTATCGTGGTATGTTACAAGTTAAAGATGACGAAATGGACGATGTGTTGCGTGTGCTTGTGATCTCGGAAGACTCTCATGCGCCTACGCAAAGCATTGAATATTACCGTGATGTATTGCAAAAACGCATATTTCCTGCGCCACCCATGGACACAGACTCCGTACAAAAACACCAAGCACAGCTTACAAAAATAGTCAAGAGTTCGCTGGATTTACCCAAGAATTTGGCAAAAATAAGAGCTGCCGCCAAGGGACAAAATCCCGTTATGCCCTTTAGCCTTGACGATATGGCAAAAAGTTCGCAAAGAACCATAAATGAGAACAAAAAAACATTGAAATTGCTGGAAAAACAAGTAGCCGAGCTTAAAAAAGAATTGGGACATAGGATAAACTTCAATAAACTCGACTTAAACCCCATGCGTCAAGCATTAGCTTTACAAGAACAACAGCTTATGCAAAATAGCGACAGAGCAAAACAAGCATTGCAAGCTGTGGACCAAAGACTTGTGGATACGCTGGGTAAGAGCAAACACACGCTTATAAATATGGCTAAATCTCAAAATTTACTTAATGTTGTGGATTTGCAAGCCATTGAAAAAGCAGAAAATATGACTTCGGACAAGCTCTTGGAAACACCCAAATCCATCAACCCTTGGCACGATGCCGGTTTTGCGTTGCTGGTTCATGCTCGACGCAATCTTCTTGATGACGAAAAAGCTTTGACCATCCTTGAAGAATGCGGACTTGATACCGATAGCATACAAGGTGCATGGCTTGGCCTTTTGCACGAACCCTTCACCCTTACGCCAAGCACATTTGGCCTTGACCCCGAACTTGCGCCGCAAATACTGCCGCCGGGTTTTGTGCTCCCACGCTTTGAAGGAGAAAAGCTTATAGCTTTAACTATATATCCAGTACGCCAACATGAGCTTAGCACAGACAAAGATAGCCTCGTCCATGTTCTTGGGTCTGACGTCACAACGCCCCATTTCCTTGCCGCTTCCCAAGATGACAATATCTATTTAGCCGTTCCGTGCCATTTATCAGCCATATTCGCCGAACAGGAAGTGGGCGATTTTTGTCATATCATACAGACACATGAACCAAGTGCTGTGGAGATAGCAGACACGGCAACGCTTCTGATTTTGCTGCCTGCGCCGGAGTGCGAACCGCAAGGAAAGAGCATTTTTGAGTCATGGAAAGGGACATATGCACAAACGCAAGCACTGTTTTTGGACAAAGACTGCAAGCACGTTTTAGAGCTGGCAAAGCACAAAAAACTGCTTCGCCCCATGGTTTTGGAAAAACTTCCGCAGAAATTGGCCGAAAAGCATAATATCGGCCTAAGCTTCAGCCACGATGGCGGCATTGTGCCCACGCCGAAACTCAACCTCCCCTTCCCTACGCAACAAAAAATTGCAGCTCTTTTAAGCGAGCACCATGCGCAAATGCGTGTAAATACTCCTAACCCACGCCAAGTCTTAAAAAAAAGCATTGAGGATATGAAAAGCCGAGTTTTGGAGGCCATGCAAAAAAATAATTCGCCGCAAAACATGGTGAAGAGCGTGAGCGACAATTTTGATAAAATGCAACAAGCGCAGCCAAAAGAAGGCGGCGGCACTGCCCTGGACGCCATAACCCGTGCAAAAAATCGCCTTGCCAAGGCCATGACCGCCACCAAGGATATGAGCAGCGCAGCAGAACCAAGCGTCGTGGATACACTGAAAAAAACTCAGGCGCATCTTGACGGCATATCTCAACGCTTGGCAGCAATGGAAACAATGCAGCAAAAAAACAACCACGCTCAAAACATAAGCGATAAACTGCAAGAAGATTTAAAAAAACAAGGTATTGACCCACAAAGTGTAAGAGTACTCAGTCGTGAAGATGTGGAGCAAATTCTTGCCACCGATAGGAATTTCACCGCAAAAAATTTGAGCGAAACCGATGTGAGCGAACTTGATTTTAGCGGCGCAATTTTCGAAAAAGCCATTTGTTTCAAGACAAATTTCCAGAATTGTCGGCTACATAAAGCAAGCTTTCACTCAACCACTGCAAGCTATGCTGATTTTAGCAATGCGCATTTACAAGAAGCCGACATCAAGCACAGCAACTTTGATTTTGCAAACTTCACCGGCTGTGACTTCAGTAAGGCGAGTATAGAATTTACAACTTTTGCTGAAATTCAAGCAGCTTCCGCAAATTTTACCCAAGCAACGCTCAAAATGAGTATGTTTCAAAAAGCCAATATGTCCGAGGCAAATTTCAGTAACAGCCTGCTATCTTTTGTGAACTTTCAAGATACTGACGCCGGCAATGCTCATTTCAACCACGTTCGGGCGTTTAAGTGCATCTTCTTTAAATGCGAACTTACGGGTACTTCCTTTCAAAACGCCACCCTCAACGAATGTATGCTCCAGAACTCACAGGCCGAAGGCGTTTCCTTTGCCGGTGCAGATTTACGCAAATTTTACACGGAAAATCACAGTAATTTGAATAATACCAACTTCCAAGGTGCAGATTTACGGGAAGCTTCTTTGCGCATGACGTATTTCGAAAATGCGGACTTTTATCAAGCTCGTCTGGATAATGCCCTTTTCGCACAATGTCATATGCAAAAAGTCAAAATTGACGGGACGCAAGCAGCCAGTTGTCGTTTTCGCAAATGTGATTTACAGGAAGCTGACCTTTCCTACTCAAATTTCATGGGCGGAGATGTTTTTAAAAGTCGCTTCAACGCCGCAAAGCTTGACGGTGCCAATATGTTTGCTGTAAATATGGATAAAATTCATATTGATGCCAACACAACGATGATGAACACCCAGCTCAAAAAAACTGTCCTTGACGGGCAAGAGGATGTGCTTGCGTATATGCGTAAGAAAAATCCATAGCCATATTTCTCGAAACATTATAAATATACTAGGAGCATAACCATGTCAGCTGATTTTGATTATAGCTTAGAAATTGAAGTCGTTTCCAGCTCTACAAATATTGCGCAAGACTGCATACGTTACATTGGTGGGCATAACTTTGATATCATTGCCAAAACTCACAATGTAATATCTTCGAAACCCATTACCATCATCGATTCGGCACCGAAAGATATTATTGGCGACTCACAAACCAGCGTGATTGAGAAAATTCAAAAATTTACCTCTGAAGAATATAAAGACATAAAAAAAACAACAAAGTCCATAGCCGAATCCATCGAAAACATCAACGAAAGGGTGACTAGCATTGAAAAATCCACGCAATTCGTTGACAAATCAACTACATATGCTAAACAAGTATATGGTTGCACCGGCTTTTCCGCAGGTGTGACGGGTCTGGACATTTCCGCCACCGGAGGTTCCATTACCGGGGGGCTTTACGCCAACTGCAACGTGCTGAGATCCACGGGACACTTCATTGCATTTTCAACCGTTGCAGTCTCCGTAACCGATTGTGTCGGTTCAAATGTTAATCTTCGGGAAAGTGATTTAAAGATAGCGAAACTTGCGTGTTTTTTGTAATTAGTCGAAGCTGAAAAACGCATTTTCATGCATTTTTCAGAAAGGCACGCTCACTCCAAATGCCCCTTCGGGGGCGCCGGAAGTGAATTCCGGCTCATTTTACGTGGCGCAAAATTTTCACTATCGTTCAAATTTTGTTAGTCGTCACAGAAAAACCATGTTTTAACGTCATAAAAATGCCGAAAAAGTGCATTTCATGCCCTTGTTTTCAGCATTTTTATTTGTATAGTTTAACTGAAAAATTGTTTAATTTTAAATTGTTAACATGCTTTTCAGTGACGACTAATTATTTTACGAAAAACTTTGAAGTAGGCAAGGAGGACGCAGTTGGATACCTTACGCAACAAAGTTCTTGATATGGTGTCGCAGCAGATTACCATTGAGGGTGAAAATTTAAGCGGCATGGACTTTTCCGGCTGTGATTTGAGCGGCGGACGATTTGAAGGCGTGGATTTTAGCCATGCCAATTTTGAAAAAGCCATGCTCAACAAAACCGGCTTTGAAAATTGTAATTTCAGCGGTGCAAGCTTTCGTAAATGCAAGCTCGAATTCATTCAGTGGCCTGAAATGAATTTCAGCAATGCCGATTTTTCTGATAGCACCTTGGTGCAATGCATGTTTGGTAAGAGCAATTTCAGCGGCGCAAACTTTTGCGCAAGCACCATGCGTATGCTTGTGTTCAATGAATGCGATTTAAGTGGCGCAAGTTTTCAAAATGCCAAAATTCTCCAATGTTCCTTTGAAAACGCCGGCTGTGCACACCTCAATTGCCAAGGCGCAAGCATAACTCGTGCTTCGTTTTTGAACTTGGATTTGCGTACCATTTCCCTTGCCCGTGCTCACCTAGAAAAGATTATTTTCCGCAATTGCGACTTTAGCGGCTATGATTTCGCAGGCATACATATGAGCACCATACAATTTGACGGCGCAAAACTCGACGGGGCAAATTTTGAAGGGTGCACCCTACCCATGTGTAATTTCATGCAGGCTTCCATGCTGGGGGCGAATTTACAAAGGGCAACGTCCATTTCCTCCATGTTTACAGGTGCCGACCTGCAAGGGGCACAGCTTATAAAAGGCAATTTCCAGCAAAGCATTTTTAATGAATGCAATATGCTACAAAGCAGATGCGCAGAAACTGACTTTACATATTGCCATTTCCAAAAAGCCTGCGTGCGTGAGGTTGATTTTCGAGGTGCGAAAATGGCCCATGCTGATTTCTCTTACGCTGACCTTAGCCAAAGCAATTTTGAAGGGGCAAACCTCTATCTTGCGCAATTTTACAAGGCCGTTGACATTGACACTCGCTATGGAAACAGTAAGAATACCCTGCTCATGGCAATGGATGCGGAGCGTGCGGCGGCAGAGTCGTTTCAACTGCGAAAAACACGCAATATCGCAGAATATTAAAACAAAAAACTTGCACCATAACAAAGGAAATTTCATGTCAAATACCGCCCACATCCATTTTGCCCATACAGCCTCCTTGCATACCGCCCACGTAAAACAAGTTTTTAGCATTACCGGCAGCGATTTTGCGCAAAAACAAAGTTATCAGGTACAATTGGGAAATACCCTACACGGGGCAGAGCTTGCCGCAAGTTGTCTCTTGGAACCACAAGAGCACGACACGGTGCTCGTGGCCTGCCTTGAAAATGGGCAATATATGATTTTATCCGTACTTGTGCAGCATACTTGCGCATCTTCCGGCCTGAGCCTACCCCCCAACACCACCATCAGCTGCGCCGGAAGCCTTGCCCTGTGCACCGAACAAGATTTACATCTGCAAAGCGGCAAGGGCGTACATGTCAGCACAGAAGAAATCTCTGCCCAAGCCACCAGCGCACACACGCACATCATTCATGCCAAATCCACATTTAACTCATTGCAAATATGTGCAAATACCATTACCAGCTTGGGCAAAAAGGCCATACACAGCTTCAAGTCGCTTACCCAATGCCTTGGCAGCTCGAAACGTATGGTGGAAGGACGTGACGAAACACAGTGCAAAAACTCTTCCCTCGTTGCCGAAGAAACAGCAAGCGTCATGGCAGAAAATTCCATTCATTTGGCGAAGGAAACGGCACGACTTGATGCAAAACTTATCCAAATCGGGTAGATATGTCTTTGGGAAACATTGATTAAT